>CAZTUG010000006.1:0-84657 GCA_964615955.1 uncultured Roseicyclus sp. | reverse complement strand
ACGACATGATTCCTTGTATCCAAACTAGGAATCAATCCGAGGCAGATATTCGCCGGCAGATCGATCGATATCAGGATGCAGGGCGCTCCTATTGTTTGCGCCTCCACATGCACCGGTTCCCTGTCAACGCTGACGACATAGTTGCGGCGCTTACAGCCAAGGGTTCTGCCGACTTTTGTATAATTCTTGAAGGAGGATGGACTCGCGATCCCCTGACTCTTTTTGCATGGTTTGATGGGATTATCACTGGCGTTCTGGGTCCGCTTGTCGCGGATATTCCGATTATTCTCTCGTGCACCTCCATGCCCAAGGTGTTCCACCAGTTCGAAGACGGGATCACCGCGATTCCGTTTTCGAACCATGAGCTTGTTGCGCAGGTTCGACGCAACCATAACCGCCGACGTATCGTATACGGTGATTGGGGTAGCACCCGCCCTCGTGAACCTTCTGGCTTTGCGCAGCGCCCTCTAGATCGCATCGACTATCCGACCGCTGGTCATTGGTTGATCGCCCGTAACAAGGACGGCAAATGGGATTTTGAAGATGCTGCACGAGCAATCGTTGCTAGGCCGGAATGGGAAGGCGACCTCGGCATTTGGGGCGAAGAGATGATCGAAGCGACGGCGATCAACAAAGAGCTTGGGATCGATACGCCACAGAAGAATGTTGCTGCTCGAGTGAACATCCATCTGCATCGTCAAGCATTCATCGACGCCGGTGATATTGGTGGCATGAACCTTGACGAAGATTGGGAAGACTAGGCTCTTCTGCCCCCCTCAACGCGTCCTCTCGGCAGACTTTGCAAGCAAAGTCGCCTGCCGGACTCCAAGCAGGCTTCGCCTACTTGGTGCCCAACAAATCCTCCACGTAGTCCATCACGTCCTCCATCAGCGGGCCGCTTGCGTCTCTGCCCGTGAATCGCATGATCCAGCCGTCCTTATACCTCTCCCGCCGGACGATCAGGGACTTGGCGGTGTGGACGTAGCGCCTCGGGCGGCCGGGGCGGTAGGTCGGTGCCCCGTGCCGTGTGTCGTAGTCGTGTTCGTCGAGGATGGCGCAGAGCAGGGTCCATTGCGTCGCGGGGGAGGTGTCAGAGGATTCGGCCAGCGCGACCGTCATGACGTCGCCCAGACCCGCGCGCAGGCCGGTGGCGAGGCGGGTGAGGTGGCGTTGCGACAGCGCGCGCGGCTCGGTCAGGGTGTGGTCGCCGAAATGCTGCACCACCTCGGCCACGGCGCGCAGGCGGGCGCGGCGGTTGTGGTCGTAGGTGGGGAAGAGGCGGGGCAGCGCGTCGTCGATGGTGTCGAAATAGCCCTGCTCGATGGCGGTAAGCACGATGCGCGCGCGTTCCCAGGGCGTGATGTTTGCGCGGATCTCGTTCTCCTCGATCATGGCGGCGAGGGCTGCGGGGATGTCGGCGGGCTGGCGGATGAAGGCGGCGATGGTGTCGAGCTTCAGCTCGCCATGGGCCTTGAGCCGCCGGTAGCCGGAGATCAGGCCGTAGGGCGCGGGGCCGAGGCTGGGAAAGACCTCGATCGGCATGCGCAGGCCATGGGCGGCGATGGAAAGGGTGAGGTCGGCGAGGTCGGTCGCGTCGAGGTCGAGCCGGTCGCGCGGCAGTGCGGTGGCGTCGATCTGGTCGAGGGGGATGTGGTGGATGTCGTGCATGGGGGCCTCCTGCAGCGTGGGGCCGCAGGATAGGCCAGGTTCGGAGGGTGTTGCGCGGTGGGCCGGTTCAGAGCGCGTTCAGCAGCGCGCGGGTGGGCCAGGCGTCGGCGGGCAGGCCGAGGCGGCGCTGTTCCTCGCGCACGGCGTTGCGGGTGCCGGCGCCGAGGATGCCGTCGATCGCGCCGACGTCATGGCCGCGCGCGGCCAGCGCCTGTTGCAGGGCGCGCATGGCGTTGCCGTCGAGGCCGGGGTCGGGGTTGCGCGCGTCGAAGATCGGCGCGCCTTCGAGGCGGGTGGCGAAATAGGCGGCGGTGAGCACGTAAGTGAAGGACTGGTTCCATTCGAACAGCACGTTGAAGTTGGGGTAGGCGAGGAAGGCGGGACCGTTGCGGCCCTGCGGCAGGATCACCGAGGCCTGGGCGTTGGAGAGCGGCAGGGAGCCGGTGCGGGCGCGGACGCCGTCGGCCGCCCAGTCGGACACGCGGCGGGAGGTGTGGATGCCGGTCCGATACCAGTCGAGGGTATCGGGGACAGTGATTTCCACCAGCCACGGCTCGTTCGGGCGCCAGCCGAGGGAGGACAGAACGTTCGCGCCGGACATCAGCGCATCGGGGGCGGAGGTTTGCAGGTTGACATGGCCATCGCCGTCGCCGTCGATGCCGTGGGCGATGATGTCTTCGGGGAGCATCTGGACCATGCCGATCTCGCCGGCCCAGGCACCTTGGGTGTTCACCGGGTCGAAATCGCCGTTCTCGTACATCTGGAGAAGGGCGAAGACCTGCGGGCGGAAGATATGGGGGCGGCGGCAATCGTGGGCCAGCGTCACGAGGCTGTCGAGCGTGTTGTAATCGCCCTGGAAGGCGCCGAAATCGGTCTCGAACGCCCAGAAGGACAGCAGGATACCGCGCGAGACGCCGAAGCGGCGCTCGATCTCGGCGAAGGTGGCGGCCTGGCGTTCCGCGTTGCGCCGTCCGTTATCCAGACGGTTTTGCGAAATCAGGCGCTGCGCGAACTCGGTGAAGGGCACGGTGAAGATGCCCTGCCGCCGGTCCGCGTCGATGGCGCGCTGGTAGTAGTTTGCGTGGCGGAAGAAACCGTCGATGGCGTCGGCGGAATGGCCACGCTGGGCAGCCTCGGCCCGGAGGCCCTGGACGAACTGGCCGAAATCACCGCCGCATTGCTGGGCGGTCGCGGCAGTGCCGAGCGTGAGGGACAGGAGAAACGAGGCGAGAAAACGCATGTGGAAATAACCCGTGTTGACCGAATGTGTCCGCAGAGTAACGCCTCCGGCCAAAGCCGCAAGCGTCACGTCCTGTTGGCCGTCGGATCGGCGGGGATCATGCGGCGCGCATCGCCTCCCGCCCGTGCGGCTCCATCCAGTCGATCACCGGGTTGATCGGGATGATCCGGTGCGGATTGATCGTCTCGTGGCTGTAATGGTAGTGCCGCACGATGTGATCGAAATGCACCGTCCCGGCCACGCCCGGCCATTGATACAGCTCGCGCGTGTAGGCCCAGAGGTTGGGGTAATCCACGATCCGGCGCCGGTTGCACTTGAAATGCAGGTGGTAGACCTGATCGAACCGCGCCAGCGTGGTGAACAGCCGCCAATCGGCCTCGGTCACACGGTCCCCGGTCAGGTAGCGGTGCTGGCCGAGCAAGCCCTCGACCCAATCGAGGGCATCGAAGAGGGCATGGACGGCCGCGTCATAAGCGCCCTGCGTCGTGGCGAAACCGGATTTGTAGACTCCGTTGTTGATCTCGTCATAGACGCGCGCATTGACCTCGTCGATGCGGGGGCGAAGAGCTTCGGGGTAATAATCGTCGGTGTTCCCGGTGACGCCGTTGAAGGCGCTGTTGAACATGCGGATGATCTCGGAGCTTTCGTTGGACACGATGGTCTCGCGCTCCTTGTCCCACAGGATCGGCACGGTGACACGGGTCGTCACGCCCGGTTGCGCCCTGAGGTAGAGGTCGCGCGCGAACGGCAAATCATAGAGCCGGTCGCCGGTGGTGCCGTGGAAATCGGTGTCGAAGGTCCAGCCCTCACCAAGCATGTCGGGATGCACCACCGACACGCCGATATGATCCTCGAGCCCCTTCAGCGCACGGAAGATCATGGTTCGGTTTGCCCAGGGGCAGGCATGGCTGACATAGAGGTGGTAGCGGCCACTCTCGGCCTTGAAGCCACCGTCACCGTTGGGCCCGGCGCTGCCATCGGCGGTTATCCAGTTGCGAAACAGCGCCTCGGCACGCTTGAAGGCACCGTCCGACATCTCGTCGGAGTCATACCAGCGGTCGTGCCATTCGCCGTCGATCAGTATGCCCATCTGCGTTCTCCCATTCGGTTACCGGCAAAATATAGGGCCTGCGGGAGACCGAGAAAACGAATCCTTCCGCAGGGCAGATTGGGCATGGACGCACAGAACCGCGCCGGGAGGGATCAATCTCAAATACTTATATAAGATTTCTGCGACGCAGCAAACCACGAAACGCCCAATAAACAATGGGTTTTCAGAAGCTTCCCCTGAGGACTATCCAGCCGGGTCGCGCCTTTGTCCGCTTTTCGTCATTGACCGGACATGAAACTGCGTCACCATGAACGGCGAATGATCGCCCCTCGTCGGAGAATCCGGTGTCCGAATACCTGCCCAAAGACATCCGCGAGCAATTGCGCGCGGCCCTGTCCAAGACGCGGCGTGCCCGCGCCACCCGCACGGTCCATGTCGGGGACGAAGCCTTTGCGATCCTTGAAATGGGCGAGGATGGTTTCGCGGTCGACTTCGATGCAACGCCGCGCCTGCGCGGTCTGATCGACATCTATGAGGGTCCGCGGCACTTGTACCAGGCGCTGATCGTGGCGGCGGCGCGCCATGGCGACACGATGCATTACGATTTCAAGCGCAACACCGCCGCCACCCTGACTCCGCCGGTGGATTTCGAGTTGTCCGAGACCCGCCCGGCCGGTCTGCTGACGCGCGCCTAGCCTCCTGCCCCGCCCTTGCGCACAAATCTTCGGCAGGGGCGTCGATTGGTGGCGGTTTTTCCCGCCGTCGACAGCACGGACAGCGGAAATGTCGCGCTCATTGCGCGACAGGCTCGTTATTCTGCCTGCACGCAATCCTTGTCGCAGAAGGGCCACCCCATGATCGAGACTCCCTACCTCCTGTTCCTCGGTGATGCACCCGACCAACTTGGCGCGAAGGTCGCACAGGGCATCCGCGACTGGCGGCCCGAGAACGTCGTCGGCCAGTTCAGGATGGAGGGCTGCAAGGCCGATGTCCGGGTCGCCGACATGGACCTTGCGGGCGCCCGCGCGTCTGGCGCCAAGACGTTGGTGATCGGCGTCGCCAATCGCGGCGGCACGATCTCGCCCGCATGGAAGCGCGTGCTGATTGATGCGCTGGCGGAAGGGTTCGACATTGCCTCGGGCCTGCACAACCTGCTGCGCGACGAGGTGGACCTGATCGCCGTCGCCCACGAATACGGCCGGACGCTGCATGATGTGCGCATCCCGACGGTGAAATACCCCATCGCCAATGGGGTGAAACGCTCCGGCAAGCGCTGCCTTGCCGTGGGCACCGATTGTTCCGTCGGCAAGATGTATACGGCACTGGCGATGGATCGGGAGATGAAGGCGCGCGGGCTGAAATCCAGTTTCCGCGCCACCGGGCAGACTGGCATCCTGGTGACGGGCGACGGTGTGCCGCTGGACGCGGTGATCGCCGATTTCATGGCCGGCGCGGTGGAATGGCTGACGCCCGACAACGATGACAACCACTGGGACATGATCGAGGGTCAGGGCAGCCTGTTCCACGTCTCGTATTCCGGGGTGACGCTGGCGCTCGTCCACGGCGGCCAGCCCGATGCGCTGATCCTGAGCCACGAACCGACGCGCCCGCACATGCGCGGATTGCCCGATCATGCCCTGCCCTCGCTGGAGGCGCTGCGCGACATGGCGCTGTCGCTGGCCCGGGTGGCAAACTCCAAGGTGCAGGTGGTGGGGATCTCCGTCAACACCGCCGCCATGGGCGAGGATGAGGCCCTGAGCTTCATGGAGGGCGTGGAAAAACGCATGGGCCTGCCCACGGTCGATCCCTTCCGGCAGGATGCCGGGCGTCTGTGCGATGCGCTGGAGGCGGTGTGAGCGGCGCCGGGTCCGACAGGATCCGCATCACGCGCGACACATTTCGGCTGGCCGAGGTGTTCACCATCTCGCGCGGGTCACGGACCGAGGCACAGGTGCTGACAGTTCATATAGAAGAATATGGCGTGACGGGCCGGGGCGAATGCGTGCCCTATGCCCGCTACGGCGAGACGCTTGACAGCGTGACGGCGCAGATCGAGGGCTTCATCGAGGGCGGCGCATTGGCGGAGATGCCCGCCGGGGCGGCGCGCAACGCGGTGGATTGCGCGCTGTGGGATCTGCAGGCCAAGCGCGCGGGCCGACGCGTCTGGGAGATCGCCGGCCTGCCTGCCCCCGGCCCCGTCACCACCGCCTTCACCCTGTCGCTGGACACACCTGCGAACATGGCGAAGGCAGCGGCGCGCCACGCCCACCGTCCGCTGCTGAAGGTCAAGCTCGGCACGCCCGACGACATGGCCCGGCTGGAGGCGGTGCGCCAGGGCGCACCCCATGCCGCCATCATCGTCGATGCCAATGAAGGCTGGACAGCGGAGATCTATAGCGACCTCGCCCCGCACCTGATCCGCCTCGGCGTGCAGACGGTGGAACAACCGCTGCCCGCGGGACAGGACGACATGTTGGCCGAGATCGCCCGCCCCCTGCCGGTCTGCGCCGACGAAAGCTGCCACGATCGCGCCAGCCTGCCCGCGCTCAAGGGCAGATACGACATGGTCAACATCAAGCTGGACAAGACCGGCGGGTTGACCGAGGCGCTGGCGCTGCGCGACGCCGCCCGCGCGGAAGGCTACACGGTGATGGTTGGCTGCATGGTCGGATCCTCGCTGGCCATGGCACCCGCCTTGCTGGTCGCCCAGGGGGCCGAGATCGTGGACCTCGATGGCCCCCTTCTGCTGGCAAGCGACCGCACGCCGCCACTGCGCTTCGACGGCTCCACAATACACCCTCCCGAGGCCGCGCTCTGGGGCTGATCGTCCCTGCGTCTTTCCAGCAATACTCCGGGGAGCGCGAGGGGCCTGCCCCTCGCCCCGTTCGTGGCAAAGCGCTTCACGCGGATGTGCGGTGCAACCTGCGCCGCAATCACCCAAGCTGTGCCCGATCCCCAACCGCGAGGTTCCGATGCGCCCGATCCTGTCCGCCATCCTTATGCTGTTCGCCAATCCGGGCTTTGCCTGCGGGCCAGAGACCGATTGCACCGTTCTGGACGGCACACGGACCTATCGCTATGCCCTGCCCGACAGCGCAGGCCCGGTCGGCGCGGTGTTCCATGCCCATGGGTATCGCGGCTCGGCCGATGGCGCGATGGGCAACGGGTCTCTGCGCGCCATGGCCGACCGGCTCGGCATGGCGTTCGTCGCGCTCAACGCCGATGCGGATGACTGGACCCTTGCGCACCGCCCCCGGGCGCCCGGACAGACGGAGGCTTCGGAATACGCCTATGTCACCGCCGTCATCGAGGATCTTGCCGGGCGCATCGACCTGGACCGCGACCGCCTGATCGCCACCGGCTTCAGCGCCGGCGGCATGATGACATGGACACTGGCCTGCGGCATGTCCGGGACCTTCGCGGGCTTCGTGCCCTATTCCGGCACCTTCTGGGCTCCGGTGCCCGAGACCTGCCCCACCCAGGCCGCGCCCCTGATCCACATCCACGGCGATGCGGACAGAACGGTTCCGATGGAGGGCCGCGCGATCGGCCCGACGCGGCAGGGCAATGTCCACGACGCCCTTGAAATGTACGCCGCACTGGGCCGGCAGCCTGACGCGACCCCGGTGGAAATGCCCGATGGCCTGACCTGTTCCCTGAGCGAGAACGCGGCCGGCATCGTGCTGGGCCTGTGCCTGTTCGAGGGCGGCCACTCCTATTCGACCGCCCGCGTCGAATGGGCCATTGATCGCATTCTGAACGGCAACTAGACCGATGCGGCAACAGCATCCGAAGGAGCCGCCCGATGACCCGCACCGTATACGTCAATGGCCGATACCTGCCCGAGCATGAGGCGACGGTGTCGATCTTCGACCGGGGTTTCCTGTTTGCCGACGGCGTCTACGAGGTGACCAGCGTTCTTGACGGCAAGCTGATCGACTTCGCGGGTCACGCGAAGCGCCTGCAACGATCCTTGGACGAGTTGGAGATGGCCAACCCCACCACCGAGGCGGAATTGCTGGAGATCCACCGCGAACTGGTCCGCGCCAATGACATCACCGAGGGGCTGATCTATCTGCAGATCACCCGGGGCGCGGCCGACCGCGATTTCGCCTATCCCGCCGAGGACACGCCGCCGACGATCGTGCTGTTCACCCAGGCCAAGACGGGCCTTGCCGACAACCCGATGGCGCAGACGGGCATGAAGGTGATTTCGATCGAGGATCAGCGCTGGGGCCGCCGCGACATCAAGACGGTGCAGCTTCTCTACCCGTCGATGGGCAAGATGGCCGCCAAGGCCGCCGGGGCCCATGATGCGTGGATGGTGGAGGACGGCGTGGTGACGGAGGGCACATCCAACAACGCTTATATCGTCAAGGACAACACCATCGTCACCCGGCACCTCGGAACCGAGATCCTGCACGGCATCACCCGCGCCGCCGTGCTGCGCATGGCCCGCGAGGCACAGATGCAGGTGGAGGAACGCCCCTTCACGATGGACGAGGCCAAGGCGGCGGACGAGGCCTTCATCACCTCGGCCTCCACCTTCGTGATGCCTGTGGTCGAGATCGACGGCGTGGCCGTGGGCACCGGTGCGCCGGGCGCGGTCACGGCGCGGTTGCGCGAGATCTACCTGGACGAGATGCGGAAAGCGGCGATCTGAGCCTCCCGGTTGGCCGGTCCGGCCTGCCGGATCGGAGGGATTTCGCCCGCTGCGCGGTCGACCGCGCCGGGGCTCTGCCCCGGACCCCGGAGTTTTTCGGCCAAGATGAGGGGGCGGGGTGGGCCGCGCCGGTCAGTCCTTCAGGCTTGCGTCGTAGGCGACCAGTTCGACGGTGTTGCCTTCCGGATCCTCGGTGAACACGCCGCGCCAGCCGACCCAGCCGAAATGTTCCACCCGGTAGGGCAGGCCGTTCGCCGCGTACCACGCCATTGCGCCGTCCTGTTCGGCGAAGGGCAGGCAGAGCGCGATATGGTGCAGCGAGGATCGCGCGCCGGTTTCGGGCGCGGCGCCCCCCGGCCCTGCGCCAAGGGTCTTGTCGAAGAGGGCGAGAACCTGAGTGTGTCCGCCGAACCCCTCGGCGATACGGAAGAACACGATGCCGGGCGCCGCGTTGCCGGGCAACCGTTCGAGGCCGAGCACGTCTTCGTAGAACGCCACCATCCGGGGGAGATCGTCGCATCGGATCGCGATCTCGCCAAGGGCGCGAATGGTGAAGGGCGTGGACATGGGACGAAGTGTTACATCGCGGCGTAGCTCCGCTCAACCCGCGCGCCATTCGCGCGGCTGATCCGCACCCCCCGGCATACGGTTTCCAGAGGGTGTCCCGCGAGGTTGCGCCCGACTCCGTCCATTGCGGATGCCGGACGCGGCGGCGTCGTGATGCGAGGCGTCGAGGCCGTGCAGGCAGATGTGCAATGGCGACCGTTCATGACCTGATCGAGGTTCCTTGCGTCCATGCGGACACGACCCTTGGGCCCGTGAACGGCAACCTTGTCGGCGTGCTGGACAACGTGTCTTCGTTCGACCTGAATGACATTGCGTCCGACCGGGGAGACTGCATCGTGATCGGTGTCGTGAGCGACCGGATCGACCGCGTTCGGGAACCGTCGGGCAGCGGACGGTTCACCCTTGGGAACGGCACGGACCGGTCGTTCGATCCGGGCTGCGAACCCGATCTTTCGATTGTCTTTCCGACGGTCTCCCACAGAGGGGATATCCGGCGGTTCATCGTTCCCAACGACAGTTTCGGGATGTGAACATCCAGTCGATCAGGACCCGGAGCATGAGCGATGCCGGGGGCAGCGACGCCGGTGTCATCTCCACCTCCAACGATGCGGTGAGTCGGGTCGCAAGCAATTCCGGCGGGGACCATGACACGGCCCCCCCACCGGCTGCGGTCGATCCGCCTGGGGCAGGGATCGCGGAACCCGGGACGGCCCGAACGGGAACTTTCCCTGTCGCCGCAGCACCGCGTTCTCGTCCGCTGGAAGTGCGCGCGCGGCGGATGTTCGAAGGGACGAACGTTCTGGTGGCGGCCAAGCACCGTGTGGACATGGAGGGTATCGATGTTGCGGAAGGGATCGAGGCGGCAGACTGCTTTCACATCCTTCTGGACGGGCACGAGATCCTGTTCGCCGACGGCGCGGCATGCGAAAACAGTTGCCTCGGGAGCGCGGTCACCGGGGCGCTGGGGCAGGATGCCTGTCGGGAGATTGGCACGATCCTTCCGGACCTGTCCGGTGGGTGCGCGTTTCGGCCCGCAAACAGGCACCTGATCGCGGATCGCCTTGGGCGCAAGCTGGCTGCGCGTCACGTGAAGAACCATCAGGGCCTGATCCTGGCCTGGGCGTGGGGGTGCCCTGGCGCGTCCGGGGACCGGTTGCGCAGCAGATCGCACGACATCGACGCTCAGCAGAAATCCCCCTGCGCGAACCAGCCACCCGATGCCAGCGCGCCATGGGCATAGTAGAGCCACAGCGACGCGCCCTCCTGCGTCGTGACGCGCCAGTAATCCCGCACGCCCGAGCGCCATTCCGGATCGTCCAGCCACCATTCCGGCGCGATGCGTTCGGGGCCGGTCGCGGCAAGGGTGCGGAAGGTGCGGCCCCGCCAGCGGAAGGTGACGGGGGGATCGGCCCTGTCGGGGGCGGTGACAGGCTCGGGCCGGAAGAGGCTCAGGGGGCGCGGGCGGGGCGCGCGGGGCCATGTGCCGGGGGGGTGCGCCTCGGCCCAGGCGGCGGCCAGGGGGACGGCGGTTTTCTCGGGGATATGGCTGTCGGCGGGCCGCGCGCGGCGGATCGACTCCAGCCCGACCCGGGCGCCGAGACGCGCGATCAGGTCGGCCATCTCCTGCCCTTCCACGCGCGGGGCCGTGGCGTCGTCGGCCACGGCCCATCCGCCCTTGTGCTCGGTCGCGTGGAGCGGTTCGGTCACATGGGCGATGACGCGCAGGCGGTCGATGCCGAAGCCCGCCTCGATCTCCGCCAGCTTCATCGCGAACAGCGGCTTGAGCTTTTCGGGCCGGTCGACGGGACGCGCCAGCCCGATCTCCACCGCCTGCCAGCCGCCATCCACCCGGCTGACCTCCAGCCGCACCCGCCGCGCCCCCCGCCCATGGGCCCGCAGCTTGTCGCAGAGCGGCGGCAGGATACGGTCGAGACCGGCGGCGATATCGGCTTCCAGCCCGATCGGCTCGGGCAGGCTCAGGCGGGTGGCGAAATGCAGCGGCGCACCGGCGGGCGAGATCGGCTCCGGCTCCACCCCCAGCGCCTGGTCCAGCCGCCGGATGAAGCCCTGCCCGAACCGGCGCGCCATGGCGGCGCGGGGCAGGCCCAGCACGTCACCGATCCGGCGCAGGCCCAGCCGCGCGAGGCCCGCCGCCACGTCCGGCTCCACTCGCAGCGCGGCGATCGGCAGCGGGGACAGCGCCTGTCGCGTCGCGCCGGGCGGAGCGATCCGGACTACGCCGCCGCCCGCTATCCGCAGCAACGGCGCCGGGCCACCCTTGACCCAGTGCCGCTTGCGCGCGCGGGATCGCGTCGCCCGCGCCTCCTGGTCGATCGCATCCCCGCTGCGCCCCGCCGCGTGGCCGCCACCGCCCGCATACCGCGCCAAGGCCCAGGCCGCACCCGCCGTGTCGGCGATGCCCGCGCACACCGTCAAACCCAGATCTGCGCAGTCCAGATGCACCTGGTCGAACAAGGCTGCCTCTCCACCGAACAGATGCGCGCATCCCGTCAGGTCCACCATCAACCCCGCCGTCCCTTCCTCGGACACCCAGGGGCTGAACTTGCCCGCCCACCGCCGCAACGCCGCAAGGAACGCCGCCTCCGCCACCGGATCGGCCGGGCGCGTCACCATGCCCGGATACAACGCCATCGCCTCGCTCAGCCCCTGGCCGCGCGACAGGCCGCCCGCTTCGGCCACCGCCGTCGTCGCTGCCACCTGCCGCATGTTGCCGATTTCGGCCACCGTGACCAAGGCCGCCTCGGCCAGCGCGGGCTCTACCCGGATCATCCGCTCCGCGCCAAGGCGGGGAAACCACAGCGACAGGATGCGGCGACGGGCGTCTCCGGCGGGATGCGGGCGAAAGGACATGGGCGGGCAGCTATATGTTCCTGATTTGTTCCAAATCTAGAACCCACCCCACTGGGAGTCGAGTCCCACCCGCGCTATCATCGCGGCATGGAACCCCTCGCCACCCTTACCGCGCGCCACGCACGGGACGGACGCCTCGACTGGATCGGCCTGCGCCCCGTCCGGCTCGCGGAGATGGAGGCCGTGGACACCGCCGCGCTGGAAATAGACGGGCTGAGGGGCGATCACGCCCGCCCCGGCACACGCGCGCTCACGCTGATCCAGGCCGAGCACCTGCCGGTCATCGCCGCCCTTGCGGGCCTGCCATCCGTCGCGCCCGCAACCCTGCGCCGCAACCTCGTGATCTCCGGCCTGAACCTCTCGGCCCTCCGCGGCAGACGCCTGTGGATCGGCTCCGCCCTGGTCGAGATCACTACCCCCTGCGCGCCTTGCTCCCGGATGGAAACCGCCCTCGGCCCCGGCGGCTACAGCGCCATGCGCTCCCATGGCGGTTGGTGCGCGACAATCCTCACCCCCGCGACGATCACCCGTTCCGACACCGTCCGCCCCGCCTGACCCTTTTCATCTTGGCCGAAAACCTCCGGGGGAGTCCGCAGGACGGGGGCAGCGCCCCCAGCCGATCCCCACCAGGATCGCCGCCGCTGACAAGACAACATACCGCCCTGGCCGAGGGCGCGCGGAACGCGCGCACGAGGCCACCAGCGATTGCGGTCCAGCGCCCCGCAGGGGGGCGGTGGCACGCAAGCGCAATCCCCGAACGCTACCCCTGCCGCAACCGCAACAGCACCGCCAGCGAGGCATAGCCATCGGGCGTCACGCCCACCCGCGCCTGAAACTGCCGCACGGCGGCGATCGTGTTCGGTCCGATGATCCCGTCGATCCGTTCGGCGTAATGCCCTGCCGCCGCCAGCCTCTGCTGCAACTCCTGCCGTTCGTCGAAACTCAGCGCCCGGTCGCCGCGTGGCCATCCGGCCTGAAACGCCGGGCGGCCCACGATCCGGTCGCTCAGGTGCCCGATCGCGATCACGTAGGCATCCGCCGGGTTATACCGCTCGATCACGCGGAAATTGTTGTAGACCACAAGAGCCACCCCGCCCGCTCCGGCGGGCAACAGGATGGAGGCCGGGCCGTGATCCGGGATCGGGTCGCCATTGATCAACCGCACCCCCTGCCCGTTCCAGAACGCCGCGCCGATCCGCTCCTGCTCTCCCGCAAGCCGGTAATCGAACCCGTCGGGGAGGCGCACTTCAAGCCCCCAGGGCTGCCCGTGGGTCCAGCCATGTTCGGCCAGGTAATGCGCGGTGGAGGCCAGCGCATCCGCCGGGTCGTCGCCCCAGATGTCGCGGCGCCCATCGCTGTTGAAATCCTGCGCGAATTGCAGGTAGCTCGTCGGCATGAACTGCGTGTGGCCCATGGCACCGGCCCATGAACCGGTCATGGACCGGGGCCGGGTATCGCCGGATTCGAGGATCCGAAGGGCCGCGATCAGCTGTTCCTCGAAAAAGTCCCGGCGTCGCCCGTCATGGGCCAGCGAGGCCATGGCCGCGATGATGTCGGTGCCGCCGCGCATCGCGCCATAGGCGCTTTCCAACCCCCAGACCGCGACGACGACTTCCGCCTCGACGCCGTAGCGCGCCTCGATCCGGGCCAGCGTCTCGCGGTGGGCGGCCATCTGGCTGCGGCCATTGGCGATCCGCTCGGCGGACACGGCGCTGTCCAGATACTCCCACAGGGCACGGGAGAACTCGGCCTGGTTGCGGTCGCGTTCCAGCACGCGGGGATCGAGCTGGACGCCGTCAAAGGCTTGGTCGAGCGTCGTCTGGCTGATGCCCGCCGCGCGCGCGCGGGTCTGGAAGGCGGTGATCCATGCCCGGAATTCAAGGTCGGCTGTCGGGCGCGGGGCATCGGGTGCAACCGCAGTCACTTCCGCCGCCGCGGCGCGAAGGCGCGCGGCGCGGGCCGCGAAATCCTCCGGCACATCGCCCCGTTGCGACGGACGGCGGGAGGTCAGCACCGCAAGCGCGGTCGGCGCCCCCGCATCAGGATCAGCCACAGGAACAAGAACAGGAACAGGAACAGGAACAGGCGAGGCCTCCATATCCGGAAGGATCGTCGTTTCGATCACGGGGGGATCGGCGACGGCAGGCCCGATCTCCGCGGTTTCGATCGCCGCCGAAGCCAGGGCGGCGATATCCGGCGCCTCCGCCTGTTGCGGGGCGGGAACGGCATTCCCGTCGGCGTCAACGTCGACGATTACCGTGGGGTCCACCGCCGCCACGGGCAAGACATCCACCGCCCCGGCCCGCTCCGGGCGCGGGATCGGCACGAGCGAGACGGCTGGCGGCGCGGCCAAGGCGGGAAAGCTGCCAAGAAGCAGGGCAAGGGATGCGGTTCGGAACGGGCCAGTCATGTCACCTATCTGGGTCCATTGGGCTTGATGGCAGAATACTATATCGCCGCTTCCGAGAATTTACACCATTTCGACGGACAATGCGCGGTGTTCTGCCGGTCTGCCTGCGGGGGATGCGGATGGCGCGCCCTGATGCCGGCAGCTAGCCCGGTCGCCGGGCCGTCTTCTTGCGCAACTTGCCTTTCCGCGCCTTGGCCTGACCCAGCTTGCGACCGGCGACGGGCTTGCGGCGGCCCCGCCGCGCATTCTGAGGCCGCGCCTGCCCGTCATGTTCCAGCAATTCCAGCGTCAGGCCGCCGGTCACGGGCACCGCCTCCGCCAGTTTCACCCGCACCCGGTCGCCGACGCCGATGGTCATGCCGGTATCCGAGCCCATCAGGGTCTGCGCCTCGGCGTCGAAGTGGAAATACTCGTGGCCCAGCGCGCGGATCGGCAGCAATCCGTCCGCCCCCGTTTCGTCCAGCTTCACGAAGGCGCCGAAGCGCGCGACGCCCGAGATGCGCCCGCCGAATTCGGCCCCGACCCGGTCCGACAGGAAGGCCGCAAGGTAGCGGTCCGAGGTGTCGCGTTCGGCCACCATCGACCGCCGCTCGGTATCGGAGATCAGCTTCGCCGTTTCCTCCAGCCGCTCGATCTCGTCCGGCGCCAGCCCGTCGTTTCCCCAGCCATGGGCCGAGATCAGGGCGCGGTGCACGATCAGGTCGGAATAGCGCCGGATCGGCGAGGTGAAATGGGCGTAGGATTTCAGCGCCAGCCCGAAATGGCCGAAATTCTGCGGGTTGTAATAGGCCTGCTGCATGGAGCGCAGGGTGGAGATGTTGATCAGTTCCTCCAGCGCGCCGCCCGCCGCACTCGCCAGCAGCGCGTTGAGGTGGCGGGTCTGCAGAACCTGCCCCTTGGCGAGCACCAGCCCCGATGCCGCCGCCGTCTCCCGCAGGGCGTCGAGCTTTTCGGGCGAGGGTTCCTCGTGCACCCGGAACAGCAGCGGGGTGCGCTTGGCCACCAGCGTCTCGGCGGCGCAAACATTGGCGAGGACCATGAATTCCTCGATCAGCTTGTGGGCATCGAGGCGGTCCTTGAAGGCGACGGCGGTGACGCGGCCGTCGTCGTCCAGTTCGATCCGCCGTTCGGGCAGGTCGAGGTCCAGCGGCTGCCGCTTGTCGCGCGCCGTCTTCAGGGCGTCGTAGGCGGCGTAGAGCGGTGCGATGACCGGTCCGAGCAGCGGCGCGGTCCTGGCGTTGGGCTCCCCGTCCTGCGCGCCCTGCACCTCCTCGTAGGCGAGCGAGGCGGCGGAGCGCATCAGGCCGCGATGGAAGCTGTGGGCGATCTTGTGGCCTTCGGCGTCGATCACCATGCGCACGGCGATCACCGGGCGCGGCACCCCTTCATGGAGCGAGCAGAGGTCGCCGGAGAGGCGATCGGGCAGCATCGGCACGACACGGTCGGGGAAATAGGTGGAGTTGCCGCGCTTGCGCGCCTCGCGGTCCAGCGCCGATCCCGGACGGACGTAATGGGCGACATCGGCGATGGCGACCCAGATGACATGGCCACCCGTGTTCTGCGGATCCGTGTCGGCATGGGCGTAACAGGCATCGTCGTGGTCGCGGGCATCGGAAGGATCGATGGTGACCAGCGGCAGCGCGCGGAAATCCTCGCGCCCCTTGAGGCCGGCGGGCCTGGCGGCGTCGGCCTCGGCGATGACGCGGTCGGGGAAGCTGTCGGGGATGCCGTGTTCGGCGATCGCGATCAGCGAAACGGCCCGCGCGCCGCCCGGATCGCCCAGGCGGGTGACGATGCGCGCGCGGGGCAGGCCCATGCGCGCCTTGGGACCGGCCAGTTCGCCCTCCACCAACTCGCCATCCTTCGCGCCGTGGGTGTCGCCGGGACGCACCGTCCATTCCTTGTCGGAGCCCTTGGAGATCGGAGTGATCCGCCCGCCTTCGGCCCCCTTGCGGAAGATGCCGAGGATCTTGCGCGGATTGGTTCCGATCTTGCGGATCAGCCGGGCGGTATAGTGGTGATCCTCGCCCTCCACCTCGATCAGCTTGGCGAGGATGCGGTCGCCTTCGCCCACGGCCGGATCGGCGGTGCGGGCCGCGAAGAGCACGCGCGGCTCTGCCCCGTCGCCGTGCCATTCCAGCGGTTTCGCGAAGAGATCGCCGTTGTCGTCGGGGGCCAGCACCTTGAGGATCGTGACCGGTGGCAGCTTTTCGGGGTCGCGATAGGCGCGCTTGGATTTCTCCAGATGCCCCTCGGATTCCAGTTCCCGCAACAGGCGCTTGAGGTCGATCCGCTCCGCGCCCTTGATGCCGAAGGCCTTGGCAATGTCGCGCTTGGACCGGGCGCCGGGATTGCTGGCGATCCATTTGAGGAGGGCGGGCTTGGTAGGCAGGGTGCTCATGGATGGTGAGGTAGCACGGAGGTGGGGGGGCGTCATGGGGGAAATCGCGCAGGCCCGGCGATGGGGGAGAGTGCGGAATTGAGTTTTTCTGCCAAGATGAAGGGGCAAGGCCGGGATGCCGCCATGGCCCGGTTGCGGGCTGCCTGTGACAGAGGCCGGTCGGCAGAGCTCCGGCGGGGGGCGGGTCTAGCTGGCGAAATAGTCGCCGAGCACGCGGGTATAGATGCGCTTGAGGTCGTGGATATCGCTGACCCGGACGCGTTCATCGACCTCGTGCATGCGGTGCCCGACCAGCCCGAATTCGACTACGGGGCAGTGATCTTTCACGAAGCGCGCATCGGACGTGCCGCCGGTGGTGGAGAGTTTCGGCTGGCGGCCGGTTTCGGCTTCGACGGCCTTTGCCACGAGGGTGGAGAGTTCGCCGGGGGGCGTCAGGAACGCCTCGCCGCTGATGCGGGTGCGCATCTCGATCCTGGTGCCGGTTTCTGCGGCCACGCGGTCGGCCTCGGCGCGGAGCCACAGGGCCAGACTGTCGCCGGAATGCAGATCGTTGAAGCGCAGGTTGACGGTCATCTTCGTGCGCGCCGGAATGACATTGCTGGCCGCATTGCCGGTGTCGATGGTGGTGATGGAGCAGGTCGAAGCGTCGAAATGATCGGTGCCGTCGTCGAGGACATGGGTGGACAGGCGATGGCCCAGCAGCGCCACGGCGGGCATCGGGTTGAGCGTCTTGTGCAGGTAGGCGGAATGGCCCTGCTTGCCGATGACCTCGAACCAGGCAGTCATGGCACCGCGACGGCCGATCTTCATCATGTCGCCCATCTGTTCGGAGCAGGTCGGTTCCCCCACGATACAGACATCCATCCGCTCGCCCGTCTTCGCCATCCAGTCCAGCAGCGCGGGGGTGCCGTCCACGCTTTCGCCTTCCTCGTCGCCGGTGATGGCCAGGATCACGGCGCCGTCGGGCGGCGTGTCGCGGACGAAATCCACGGCGGCCGCCGCGAAGGCCGCGACGCCCGATTTCATGTCGGTCGCGCCCCGGCCATACATCCACTCGCCGTCCACAACGGCACCGAAGGGTGGAAAGGCCCACGCGGCCTCGTCGCCCACGGGCACCACGTCGGTATGGCCGTTGAACCCGAAGGCGCGCCCGTTGCCGCGCGTGCCCCAGCGCGCATAGAGGTTGGCGATGCCGCCGCGATCCACGCGCGTGCAGGTGAATCCGCCCTCGGTCAGCACACGTTCCAGCAGCACCAGTGCCCCCCCGTCCAGCGGCGTGACGGAGTTGCAGCGGATCAGATCGGCGGTGAGGGCAGCAGGATCGATCGGAGTGGGGGACATGGCGGACCTTGCACAAGATGTTGATATTCTACCCTAGCGGCGTGGCCGAAAGACCACAATGCAGCGCGATGATGTCCCGGGTCTGGCGGAATTCCGCAATAGTTCGAAGGGATTGTGTTAATGATCCGACAATTACAAAACGCCGAGGCAGGCAGCGGACGCACAAAAACGAGCGCCGCATCGAGTAGAGCAACGTGTTTCCCAGTGCGACCCTGATCGGCTTTCGGGCTGACCGAATGTTCGTGCGCTTAACCGGGTTCGCGCTCCAAGCCGTCGGCCCGATTGGGTGAAGCAGGCATGCCCGTAACGGCAAGTGAACTACCGATCAACGAGAGTGCGACGGCAATCCAGATGGCCGAGACCATCTTTGGCGATGGCGTCACGGTTCTGAGTGCAAGTTACAACGGGTGGAGCCAATCCTCGGGCATCTACACGAACGGGGATTCGGTTTCGGGTGCGCTGACGCCTTCGGACACGGGCGTGATCCTGTCGACCGGTCGGGCCAGCGACATCACGCAAAGCTCGGGCGATCCCAACCGGTCGACCGGGACAAGCACCAACACGTCGGGACAGAACAACAATCCGCTGTTCAATGCGGCGGCGAATACCAACACCTATGACGCCAGCTACCTGACCGTTGATTTCGTGCCGACCACGGACTTCATCACGATGCAGTTCACCTTCGCGTCGGAGGAATACCCGGAATATTCCGGGTCCATCTACAACGACATCTTCGGGGTCTGGGTGAACGGGCAGCTTGTGACCTCGCCGGTGGTGAACGTGACGCAGATCAACTCGGTCAACCAGTCCGCGAATGCGACCTTGTTCAACGACAATACCGCCGACGATTACAACACCGAGATGGACGGGTTCACCGTCACGCTGTCGCTGCTGATGCCGGTCAACAACGGCCAGACCAACACCATCATCATCGGCATCGCAGATGTCGCCGACAGCGCCTACGACTCGGCGGTCCTGATCGCAGCCGACTCGATCCAGGGCGAATTCATCGCGATGGACGATGCGATCACGCATTACGAGGGCTATACATCGGTTCTGGATGTCCTCGCCAACGATCCCACATCGGGCGGGATTTCGTTCATCACCCATATCAACGGCATCGAGGTGATTTTCGGGGACAGCATCACGCTGGCATCCGGCCATGTCATCACGCTGCTGCCATCGGGTGAACTGCAGATCACGCCGCCGACCGACCAGAGCGGGCTGAGCGGGCCCGAGACGATCAACTTCACCTACACCGCCAACGACGGCAACGGCATCACCGACACCGCCTTCGTCACCGTCACGGCGATCCCGTGTTTCGTGCGCGGCACCCTGATCCGCACCGACAAGGGGGAGACCCTGGTCGAGGATCTGCGCACCGGCGACAGGGTCGCGACCCGCGACAACGGCCTTCAGGCGATCCGCTGGATCGGGACACGCAGAGTCGCGGCGGAAGGGCGGTTCGCTCCGGTGCTGATCGAGGCCGGCACCTTCGGGATGCACCGCCGCCTTGTCGTATCGCCCCAGCACCGCGTGCTGCTGTCCCATTGGATGGCCGAACTGATGTTCGGAGAGGACGAGGTGCTGGTCGCCGCCAAGGATCTGGTCAACGGCTGTTCGGTCCGCATGCTGAGCGCTGCGGATTTCGACGGTGGCGAGGTGGAGTATTTCCACCTGCTGTTCGATCGGCACCAGATTATCTGGTCCGAGGGGCTGGAAACGGAAAGCTTCCTGCCGGGTCCGACCGTGATGAACGATCTGGAGGCTGCGGTGCAGGACGAGGTTCTGGCGCTGTTCCCCGAAATCGACCGCGCCACGAAAACCGGATACGGACCAGCCGCGCGCCTGCCCCTGCGGGGCTATGAAGCCCGCGCGATGCTGGGCTGACGGGGCGCGGCGCCGATGTCATGGCAAGCCATATGGGGCGATGGGCGCGAGTTTCGCGCGCCCCCTCGGGCCTGCCACCTGCCGCAGCGCGCATTGACCCTGTGGTTGGAGTTGATCGGCCCGCGCAGGCCGCAGCCGACCCGCCGCCATGGCCATGTCCGCCCTGTGCCGCTGCGCCTGTGGCAAGGGGCGTCCGAGGGCACCGCGGTGACGCTTTACCTGATGCCGAATGCGGCGCTGCGGCTGATCCATGGCGAGATCGACCTGTGTTCCGCCCCGCGAACCCTGCGCGCGGGGGAGACAGTCGGCATCCGCTACATCGCCTGCGCCGCCGGGCGCGAGGATCTGTTCGAAGTGACGAACTACGACCAGGGTCAGGTGCAGACCCTGCGCAGCGGTCTTTCCTGCGCCGCGCCGCTTGCCGATGCGCTGCCCCGTGTGCCGGGCTTCCTGTCCGTCGCCCATGTGGCCGCTATCGCGTCGGGCGTGGTGCCGGGAATGGACCTGCCGGGCATCGAGGGTCGCGCGCTGGTCGCCACGCCCGAGGGGCCAAGGCAGGTCGACGCATTGCGGGCGGGCGATGCGGTTCTGGACCATACCGGCCAACCCCAATCGCTGCGCTGGATCGAAGCGCGCCCGCGCCTGTGCCTCGGGCGCACCGCCCCGATCTGCCTGCGCGCGCCCTTTTTCGGGCTGAACCGCGATCTGGTCGTCACGCCGCAGACGCGGTTGCAGCAAAGGGGGCCGATGGTCGATTACCTTTGCGGGACCGAGGCGGTGCTGGCCAATGCTGCCGACCTTGCGACCGGGCGCGCAGTCGTGCGCGACAGGACCCAGCCGATGCGCGTGTTCCATCACATGATGCTGGACGATCCCACCTGCATCATGGTCGAGAACTCGCCCATCGAGACGGCGCATCTGGGCGACGTGATCGCCGCGGGCGGGCGCAACTCGACCAAATGGGCGGCCCCGTTCGCCGGGGATATGGTGCCGTCCCTGCCGCTTCTGGACCGGGCCGCCGCGCGCGCGCTGGTCTCGGCCCATGCACGGGCGGCTTGACGGGTCAGGCGATGGACATCTCAGGCTTGGGGCTGGTCAGGCTTGGGGCTGGTCAGGGGTCGGAGAGGTCCGGGTCATCCTCGAAAAACGGGGTCATCTGCACCACGATCACCGAATTCTCGGACCGCGCCCGCGCCATCAACGCCCGCTCCTCGTCGTTGATCTCGTCCCCGTCGGCCAACCGTTCATCGAGCGTGCCGTAACCGGTGACATCGAGCGGGGCGAGGTCGGCCTGTTTCAAGACGGCCACGGTTTCGCGCACCGCTTCGGCCTCGTCCACGCCACTCGCGAAGCACAACAGGCCTGCTCCGGTGGCCGCTTTGGGCAGACCGTCGCCAGCCTTGCGGCCGACTTGCACCAGAAGGGTATACACTTCGTGGACCGGTTTGGGCTTCTTCGGTTTGGGTTGTTCGGTGCTGTCCATGGCGCCGGATGGACCTGCGGCAGCCCCGCTGTCAAGACCACGCGGTGCCTGCTTCGCGGGGCGGGTCGCGTTCTTCCGTTTTGACGCGAGTTGCTGGGGCCGCCCTTGGTCGCATGTCCCGGTGCGCAAAACCGGTTCCCACTTTTGCGCGACATGCACTGGTGGTTTGGTATCGCATGTCCCGGTGCGCAAAACCGGTTCCCACTTTTGCGCGACATGCACTGGTGGTTTGGTATCGCATGTCCCGGTGCGCAAAACCGGTTCCCACTTTTGCGCGACATGCTTTAGCACCCGCGGATCATCCGCCAGCCGGCGATCAGGATACAGGCGCCGACGAAACCGACAAAACCCTGCGCGATCCAGGTGGCCGAGGGCACCAGACCGATCAGACGGAACAGCCCATTGGCCACCATTGCGCCAATGATACCAAGGGCGATATTGAGCAGGATGTCGGTGTTTGCCCGCATGACACGCGCAGCGATCCATCCCGCGAGGCCGCCGATCACCAGCGCCGCCAACCAGCCGAGTCCCTGCATCTCGTGCACCCTCTGAAATGCTCTTCCACCAGGATTGCCGCAGCCGCACCCGACCGCTGCATCTGCTGCACGCTGCGCGAGGATCTGTTGGTGGAGGTGCGCCGCCTGGCCGAGGCGGAACGCTTCGACCACCTGCTGATCGAGTCGACCGGCATCCCGGAGCCCTTGCCGGTGGCCGCCACCTTCGAATTCCGCGCTGAACCCGGTGGCGCGGCTGGTCCATGCCGATCACGGGCAGATCGGCGTTACGGACATCGTCGGCACCGGGCTTTACGATCCCGAACGCGCGCGCGAGACTCCGCTTTGGGCGCGGGAGTTGCACGGCTTCGACACCCATGTGCCCGAGACCGAGGAATACGGCGTCACATCCTTCGTCTACCGCGCCCTACAGCCCTTCGATCCCGCCCATGTCCATGCCGTGCTGACCGGCGCATTGCCGGGGGTGATCCGTGCCAAGGGACATTTCTGGATCGCGACACGGCCCGACTGGGTGGCGGCATACGGGCTCGCCGGCGCACAGGCGGCGATCACGCCGCTGGACGCGGCGCTGGTCGGCGTGGACACGGTGTTCCTCCCGGCGCTGCATGCGGCGCAGCCCGATCCGTTCCTCGTCTGGCGCCGCGCGAACTGGGGCCTCGCCATTGCGGTAGGCGGCGCTGCCGTGGTCAGCCGCCTCGATCCTGCGGGTCAGGCGGGCCGAGGCCGGTCGTTTGAACAGCACCTGACCGGACGACGTGCCGGACCGCGTCGCGCGCACGCTGCGCGAACTCGACAGATTGCAGGCGCGCTGCCTTGCGCACAACGCGCCCATGTTCTGGGGGGGCGGCCTATCCTGTCCGAAACGTGCTTCGCTCCTGATGCGGGCCAGGCCAGCGCGGCGGTCAGTCCCGCAACAAGTCGTTGATCGAGGTCTTGGCCCGCGTGCGTTCATCCACGCGCTTCACGATCACCGCGCAGTAGAGGTTCACGCCATTCTTCGACGGCAAGGAGCCCGCCACGACGACGGAGCCTGCCGGCACCTCGCCATACATCACGGCGCCGGTTTCCCGGTCCACGATCTTGGTGGACTGGCCGATGAACACCCCCATGCCCAGAACGGAGCCTTCGCGGATGATGCAGCCTTCCACCACTTCGGACCGCGCGCCGATGAAGCAGTTGTCCTCGATGATCGTGGGGCCGGCCTGCATCGGCTCCAGAACGCCGCCGATGCCGACGCCGCCGGACAGGTGCACGTTCTTGCCGATCTGGGCGCAACTGCCGACCGTGGCCCAGCCGTCGACCATGGTGCCTTCGTCCACGTAGGCCCCGAGGTTCACGAAGGACGGCATCAGCACGACACCGGGCGCGATATAGGCGGAGCGCCGGACGATGGAACCGGGGACGGCGCGAAACCCGGCGTCGCGCCACTGGCTCTCGCCCCAGCCGTCGAACTTGGAGGGCACCTTGTCCCACCAGGTCGAACCGCCATTGCCGCCCGAGATCGGCGCCATGTCATTGAGCCGGAACGACAGAAGAACCGCCTTCTTGGCCCATTGGTTGACATGCCAATCGCCGTTGTCCTGCCGCTCGGCCACGCGCAGGGTGCCGGTGTCGAGCGCGGAGAGCGTCTGTTCGATCGCCTCGCGGGTTTCACCCTTGGTTGCGGGCGTGATCTGGTCGCGGATGTCCCAGGCGGCTTCGATGGCGGTTTCGAGTTGGGCGTTGGACATGGCGCGGGCTCCTTCGATTGACGGCATGCGGGCGGCCCGCATCTCTCGCGCGCTATAGCCTCCCGGCCCCGGCCTGTCCATGTTGCGAGGCCGCGGGCGCGCCGGGGGACGGTGCCCCCCTGTTCCGTCACGTCCTGCAGCCGACATCACACCGGCTTGACGCCTCCGGGGCGCGGCATGCGGTGGCGTTGCCGCGCGCCGTGTCCTAGGGTGCGCGCGACCACGCCCGCCCCGGAAGGCCCACCATGAAAGATGACCGCAAACCGTTCCGCGATGCCCATCAGGATATCGAATATGCCCGCGACCTGCCCAACACCCCGCAGGCCCAATCGCCCGCCTACCGTCTGGCCTTCGCGGACCCGGATTTCCTGTGCCGGGACGAATTGCGCCCGGTGCGCCTGCAACTGGAGCTTCTGAAGCCGCAATTGGGGCTGGATGAACGCGGGATCGTCTCGACGGTGGTGCTGTTCGGCGGCGCCCGCATCCCGCGCCCCGAAGATCGCGACGGCGCCCGCAGCGATGCGCTCCGCGACATGTCGAAATACTACGACGAGGCGCGCGCCTTCGCCCGCGCCATCACCGAACGCTCGGTCACCACGAACTGCACCGAGAACGTCATCGTCACCGGCGGCGGGCCCGGCGTGATGGAGGCGGGCAATCGCGGCGCGTCGGATGCGGGGGGCTGTTCCATCGGGCTGAACATCGTGCTGCCCCACGAGCAGGAGCCGAACCGCTACGTGACGCCGGAACTGTGCTTCAACTTCCACTATTTCGGCATCCGCAAGATGCATTTCCTGTTGCGCGCCAAGGCCATCGCCGTCTTCCCCGGCGGTTTCGGCACGCTGGACGAAACGTTCGAGGCGCTGACGTTGATCCAGACCGGGCGCATGGAACAGGTGCCCGTGCTGCTGTTCGGTGAGACCTTCTGGCGCGAGGTCATCAATTGGGACGCGCTGGTGCGCGCCGGAACGATCTCGGCCGACGACCTGAACCTTTTCCGCTTCGTGGAAACCGCACAAGAGGCTTTGGACGTGATCGATGGCTGGACGCTGTCGGGCAAGCGCGGCGAGATACCGGGGCGCTGAAGGATGAAAGGGCGCACCCGGTGGCGCGCCCTTCACTATCCCGCTGACCGGACAAGCCGCCGATCAGAACCGGAAGGCCAGGTTCAGGCCGATGGTCAGGGCTTCGAGATCCAGCCCGGTCACACCGCCGAAATCCTCGAACCGGTGGAAGTTGGTTTCACCACCGATCGTGACCGAGTCGCTGATCATGTAGTCGATACCCACGCCGACGAACACGCCATCCCCGCTGCTGGAGGGGCCACCCGCAGATGGGCTGACGTCCAGATCGACATAGCCGACCGACACGTAACCCAACATGGCGCCGGTGTCATAGCCAAGCTCGACCCCGACGCGCAGGAGCGAGTCGTAATCGACATCGAGGCTGGAGCCGACAAACGACTGGGCGCCGTTGCCCGTCATGTAGTCGACCTCGCCGCCGAGGACGATGGTGCCGAAATCATAGCGATAGCCGACAAACCCACCGATCAGATGGCCATCAAGTTCGGCGTTCAAAGCGCCTTGGGAAAGGGTGCCGCGCAGAAAATCCACCTGTCCACCGGCGTAGAAGCCGGTCCAGTCGGTGCCGGCGACCGGCGGGGGGCTGTAAGGGGCAGGCGCGGGCGTTGCCGGTGCAACATAGCCACCCGCGACTGCAGGCGCGGCCAGCACCATGGCAACAAGGGGAAGGGCAAGACGGAGCATGTGGTCATCCATTGCGTAATTCTCGTTTTCACCATCATAGCGGAACACAGGGCGAGTGTCCGGGCCGCAGCGGCCCACTGGACAGCTTACTGGCGCGCTATGGCGATCCTACAACACCGAAAGTTATCGGCGGAAAACAGCCAGCTAATTCAGGCCGCTTATCAGGGACAGGCATTGCTGCGGGATCTGGCTGAGCGCCACCCGGTTGCCCGAGGGCGGCCTTTCTTCGGGCGGGTCATTGTTGGGCGGTCCCGGCGGCGGCGGGTTGAGGATCGCGGCGGCGCGGGCCTCGGCCTCGGCACAGCCATCGCCTTGCGGCATGGGTTGGTTCCGGCAGGTGCGATCCCCTTCCGGGCAGTTCAGGCGCACATGGAAGTGATAATGGTGCCCGGCAGCCGGGCGAATTCGGCCGAGCCACGAACGATCGCCGGCCACGTTGCGGCACAGCCAGACCTTCACGCCGGTTGTCACGAAGATGCGCGCCACGCGGGGATCGGTTGCGGCAAGGCGCAGAACCTCGGCATGGTCGGCCGTCCAGTTGTCGTTGATCCATGCCCCCCGCTGACTTCGCACGGAGATCGAGGACAGGTCCTCGCGCTCCTGCACGCTGAGGTCGAGGCGGGTCGGCGGATACATCCAGATATCAGCGTCAAGGCCGACCTGGTGGCTGGCGTGGCCTGTCAGCATCGGTCCACCGCGCGGCTGGCTGATATCGCCGATGTAGAGCCCGGGCCATGACGTGTTCCGCGCCACCTGTGCCGACAACCCTTCGAGGTAGTCGATCATCTCCGGGTGGCCCCAGTTGCGGTTGCGGCTGAGCCGCATGGCCTGCCAGGTCGGCCCGCTTTCGGCCAATTGCTCGGCCCCCGCGACGCAGCCGTTGGAATAGAACCCGATGGCTTCCCCGTTGCCGCCGCTGCCACTTGTTTCCGCGCCGAAGAATTGCCGCGCCTCGCTGCGGGACAGCGTGGCATCGAGCTGTGGCACGCTCGAGGACCCGCCGGACCCGCAGGCGGCCAAAACCATCATCGCAAGGGGGACCATTCGTGAGATCATGCGGCGGCCTCCAACGGGTCGGTGCGTCCTTCAGGGTTGACCCACCATAGGAGCAACAATCCAAGCGCGAAAAGACCAAACAACGGCAACATGCCCAACCGTGTGTCCCCGAGCGTCGAGGTGGTCAGGAAGATCAGACCCGGCCCGAGGAAGGCGGTCGCCTTGCCCGACAATGCGTAAAGTCCAAAGGCCTCGGTCGGCTTGTCCGGCTCCGCGTGGCGCACCATCAAGGTCCGGCTGGACGCCTGCAAGACACCTCCCGCGCCGCCGATGATCGCCCCGCAGATGAAGAACGCCGTGTCCGGAATGCCGGATCCCACCGCGAGTCCAAGACCCCAGATGCTTTCCCGCGTCATGCCGAGGACGAACAGGCACACGCCCATCAGCACGAGGATCATCCAGATCACCAGCGGTTTGGGACCCGTGCGTTCGTCGACCCGCCCCCCCAGCCATGTCGCGATGGCCGAGGTGATCGCCGCGACGATGCCGAAGATGCCCACCTGGGTGATCGTCCAGTTCAGCACCAGCGCTGCATAGGTGCCGCCGAACGCGTAAAGCGCGTTGAGCGCGTCGCGGTAGAACATGCTGGACGCAAGGTAGGCGGTCAGGCTGCGCTTGCGGGGAAGGCTGCGCACCAGCGCCGCCAGATCGCCGAGCGCGCGGGCCACGCCGCCGGGTTTCGGCGTGCGCCGCACCTCGCGCACCCAGAGTGCGAAGGGGATCATGAAGATCACATACCAAAGCGCCATGAAGGGCCCGACGAAGCGGGTGCCTTGCAAAGTATGGGGGTCGAGCCCGAGCATCGGCGCGACGCCCGCGAGGGTGCGCCCGTTATCCTGCTCCACGAACAACAGCAGCATGATGAACAGCGCCGTGACGCCGCCCGCATAGCCCACCGCGAAGCCCGAGCCCGAGATGCGCCCGATCTCTTCCTTGCGGCCCAGTTCGGGCAGCAGCGAATTGGTGAAGATCGTGGTGAATTCCGCCCCGATCAAGCCGATTCCGAAACAGATCAAAGCGCCGATCAGGAAGCCGCCATCGGGCATCAGGAACCACAGCCCCGCCGCGCCAACCACGTAGAAGACCGAGAACAGCACCACCCACGGCATCCGCCGCCCGGCATTGTCGGCCATCGCGCCCAGCACCGGCGCACAGAGCGCGATCACCACCCCCGTGAGGGTCTGCCCCAGCGACCACAAGCTCTGTGCCTGTGCGTCCGCCGCGACCTCGTCCAGCCCGGTGCCGAGATAGTAATTCGACGCGACATTCGCGAAATACGGCCCGAACACGAAGGTCAGCCCAAGGGTGAAATAGGGCTGACTGGCCCAGTCGAACGCCCACCAGCCCCAGATACTGCGCCGCCCCTCGGGAGAGCTGCTGTCATAGGGCGGAAGCGGGCGGCGCGCGACGATGGTTTTCATGGCGCGACCCTGCCCTCAGCCCGCTGCGCTGTCCACAATCATGCGCGGGATCAGACCTCGGGCGGCCAGGGCCGTGTCTTGTCCGCCGCAGCCCAGGCCTGCACCCAGGCGGGCAATTCGGGCGATGCGACCGCCACCCCCATCGCGCGGGCGACGTCTTCCACCGGCACCAACCGACCCTTGGCGGTGACGCCGGTGCGCAACAGGGCATGGTTGCAACAGGTCTCGCCCCGCCACATCGCCTGCTCCAGATACAGGAAACGCGCGTCCCAGCCCACGATCCGCGTGCGCAATTCGACCCGCTGGAACGCCGTGACGCGCGCCCGGTAGCGCACGGAGGATCCGGCGACGACCAGCCCCCATTCGCGCCGCTGCAGCACGTCCCAAAGCCCGCTGCGCAACGCCAGCCCGAACCGCCCGAGGTCGTAGAGCGTCAGAATGCGGCCGTTGTTCATTTCAAGAAAGCCGTCGATATCCACCGGCCAGCAGGTCAGCGGCAAGCGATGCGTCTCGAACAGACCGGTCGGTGCCTTCCTGCGCTGCGATACGACCAGCGAGGCGAGTCTGAGATAGGGATACATGGGCCCGGGGTCGCTCCTGCCGGAGTTTGACGCAAGCGCTCCGTCACGTCACTTGCGGCGACGGCGCCTTCATCTTGGCAAGAAACGCAAAAAACGGCGGGTCGCTTGCAGCGCAGGCTGTGTCAGCCTATGTGCACCCCAACCGAAACCGACGCAAAGACGCCTGCCCATGACCTCTCTCTTCCAGATCCTGATCCTGCTGATCGGCGTCGCCAAGTTTATCGTGATCGCCCATATCATCATGAGTTGGCTGATCAATTTCGGCGTGCTGAACATGGGCCAACCGATCGTCGCGCAGATCTGGGACGGGCTGAACCGCCTGTTGCAACCGATCTACGACCCCATCCGGCGGCTGTTGCCGCCCATGGGCGGGCTCGACCTTGCGCCGTTGATCGTGATCATCGGGCTTTACGCGGTGGAGATCGTTTTGCGCAACAACGTGGCGCTTTTCCTGTAGCCCGGGTATATCAATGGTAGATCAATTGAGGTGTTCGGCCGCGAAGGCCGCCTCTGATCCCCAGACCTCCAGCACCCGCTGATCGCGCCCGCAGCCCTGCCGGTAGAGGTCATAGGCGACCTCTTTCCGGCGCGGGCCGAAGCGGGTCAGGATCACCTCCTGCGAGCGGTAGTAATCCTGATGATAGGCCTCGGCCGGATAGAACGGCGCCGCGTCTCGGATCGGTGTCACGACTTCCGCGCCCAGCACGCCCTCGGCCTCCATGATGGCGCCCCGCGCGATGTCGCGTTCCCGCGCATCCGCCACGAAGATCGCCGTCGTGTAGCTTTCGCCCCGGTCGCAGAACTGCCCGCCCGCGTCCAGCGGATCGACCGAGCGCAGGAACAGGCGCAGCAATTCCGCATAGGGCAGCACGTCGGCGTCATAGGTGATCTCGACCGCTTCCAGATGACCCGTCCCGCCGCGCACCACATCGCGGTAGCTGGGGTTGGCCACTTCGCCGCCGGCGAAGCCCGAGACCACGTCGATCACGCCCGCGACGCCTTCGAAATCGCTTTCGACACACCAGAAGCAGCCGCCCGCAACCACGGTGCTGCGAATATCCTCGGCCTGGGCGCGGGAGCCTTGCAGCACCAGCGCCGCAAGGATCGCGGCGGTCAGGGTCACGATCTTCGGCGTGTCGTTCAGGGGGAATCGAGCCATGGTGAAACTCCTTCACCCGGCACGGTCTTCAACCTGCCCTTGCAATGCAAGCCTTGGCCATGTGATCTCACGCGGAAATGAACGCGGGGGAGACGGGAAACCGATGCGTATCGCCATGTGGTCGGGGCCGCGCAACCTGTCGACGGCGATGCTGTATGCCTTCGGGAACCGGTCCGATTGCGCGGCGGTGGACGAGCCGTTCTATGCCGCCTACCTGGCCGCCAGCGGGCTTGACCATCCGATGCGGCAGGAGATCCTTGCCAGCCAGGCGATTGATACCTTTGCGATCGTCGAACGGCTGCTGAGGCGCACGACGAAGACGCACCAATACCTGAAGCTGATGACGCATCACATGCTGCCCGACACGCCGCTGGACTGGGCGCGGAGTTACGTGAACATCCACCTGATCCGCCACCCGGCCCGCGTGATCGCCAGCTACACCAACAAGCGCGAGGCGATCACGCTGGACGAGATCGGCTTTCCGCAGGCCGCCCGGATCGCGCAGGCGCTGCCCGGCCCGGTCATCGACAGTGCCGATATCCGCACAGCACCCGAGACGATGCTGCGCGCGCTGTGCGACACCATCGGCCTGCCCTTCGATCCCGCCATGCTGCATTGGCCCGCTGGCCCGAAACCCTTCGATGGTGTCTGGGCCACGCATTGGTATGACGCCGTCCACCGCTCCACCGGGTTCGCGAGCGCCGAGGGGCCGTTGCCCGAAACGGCACCCGAACATCGCGCGCTGCTGGCCGAGGCGCTGCCGATCTACGCGGCGCTGCACGCAAGCCGACTGCGCCCGTGAGCGTAACGGTGACGCTGGCAGAGATCGACCGTTTCGACGCGCTCGCCATCGGTGCCGCCGCCGCGTAATCGAAACGTCACTTGCAGCGCCCGGCACGCTCTGCGAAATTGCGACATGGAACGAACCACCTTCCCAAGCTGGCAAGACGTCGCCTCGGACCTCGTGGCCGTGGCTGCCGGACGCATGCCCGCCGATCTGGTGTTCCGCGACGCGCGCGTGGTGCTGGTGCAGACCCGCGAGGTGATGGATGGCTGGCAGGTGGCGGTGAAGCATGGCCGCTTCGCCTATGTCGGGCCGGAGGCCGGGCATTGCATCGGCAATGGCACGGTGTTGCAGGATCTGGACGGCCGCTACCTGATCCCGGGCCTGTGCGACGGGCACATGCATATCGAAAGCGGCATGCTGACACCCGCCGAATTCGCCCGCGCCGTGATCCCCCATGGCACGACCAGCATGTTCACCGACCCGCACGAGATCGCCAATGTCTTCGGCCTGCGCGGCGTGCGGCTGATGCATGACGAGGCGTTGATGCAGCCGGTGAACATCTGGACGCAGATGCCATCTTGCGCGCCGTCCGCGCCGGGGCTGGAAACCACCGGCTACGAGATCGGGCCGGAGGACGTGGCCGAGGCGATGGCGTGGCCCGGCATCGTCGGTCTGGGCGAGATGATGAATTTCCCCGGCGTGGTGAACGGCAGCCAGCAGATGCTGGCCGAGATCGCGGCGACCCAAGCCGCGGGCAAGGTGGTGGGCGGGCATTATGCCTCGCCCGATCTTGGCCCGGCCTTCCACGCCTATGCCGCCGGTGGCCCTGCCGATGACCACGAGGGCACGAACGAGGCCGACGCCATGGCGCGGATGCGGCAGGGGATGCGGGCGATGATCCGCCTCGGCTCGGCCTGGTATGACATCGAGAGCCAGATCACCGCGATCACGCAACGCGGCCTTGATCCGCGCAACATGATCCTGTGCACGGATGATTGCTTCGCCAAGACGCTGGTGGAGGACGGCCACATGAACCGCGCCGTCCGCCATGCCATCGACTGTGGATGTGACCCGCTGATCGCGTTGCAGATGGCCACGATCAACACCGCCGGCCATTTCGGGCTGGACCGCGAGATCGGGCAGATCGCGCCGGGCCGGCGGGCCGACCTGATCGTGACATCGGACCTGCGGGCGTTACCGATAGAGGTGGTCTATGGGCGCGGCCTGAAGGTCGCGGAGACCGGGCGCTGCCTTGCGGAGTGCCCGCATCTGGACTGGCCCGACGATACCCGGGACTCCGTCCACCTGCGCCGCCCCCTGACCGAAGCGGATTTCGAGATCGCGGCCACGGGCGCGCAGGTGACCGCCAATGTCATCGGCGTGGTGGAGAACCAGGCCGGGACGAAGGCCCTGAGCATGACGCTGCCGGTCCGCGACGGGATCGTCGAACCGGATGGCATCGCGCAGATCGCGCTGGTGGAGCGGCACCGCGCCACCGGGGGCGTCACCAACGCCTTCGTGTCGGGCTTCGGCTACGGGCCGGGGATGGCGATGGCCTCCACCGTGGCCCATGACAGCCATCACATGATCGTCGTCGGCACGGATCGCGCCATGATGGCGCAGGCCGCGATGCGGTTGGGCGAGGTCGGTGGCGGCGTGACGCTGTGGCAGGACGGCACGGAACGCGCGCTGGTGGAATTGCCCATCGCGGGCCTGATGTCGGATCGCCCCGCCGCCGAGGTGGCCGCCCGGGTCACGCGGCTGGTGGCGGCGATGCAGGCGGCGGGCTGCACGCTGAACAACGCCTACATGCAGCATTCGCTGCTGGCGCTGGTGGTGATCCCGGAATTGCGGATTTCGGACCTTGGGCTGGTGGATGTGCGCAGTTTCCAGTTGACCGACGTGCTGACGTGAGCGTCGCCGTTCCGGGTCCGCGGACCCCATGAGATTGTAATCGAGGAAGTATGACCAGACATCCGACCATGCGCATCCAGTCCCCGGACCAGTTGAAAACCGCCATCTTCACCGACGCGACCGAGGCCGTGGCGCATCTGCAGGCGCTTTATGCAGAGGCCACGCAATTCCTGTGCGACCGGTTTTCCGAGACGGTGCGCAACGGTGCGCCCGGGGGCACGCGGTTCCGCGCCTATTACCCCGAGATCCGGCTGACCACGACCTCCTTCGCGACCATCGACAGCCGCCTGAGCTTCGGCCATGTCGCCGAACCCGGCACCTATGTCACCACGATCACGCGCCCGGACCTGTTCGCCAATTACCTGCGCCAACAGATCGGCCTGCTGCTGAAGAACCACGGCACCGGCGTGTCCATCGGGTCGTCCATGACGCCGATGCCTGTGCATTTCGCGGTGGCCAACGACACCTCCATCTCGGTGCCGCAGGAGGGGGCGGGCGATTTCATCCTGCGCGACGTGTTCGATGTGCCGGACCTGGCCACGACGAATGACGACATCGCCAACGGCCTTGGCTTCACCTACGAGGACGGCGCATTGCCGCTGGCGCCCTTCACCGCGCAGCGCATCGACTATTCCCTTGCGCGGCTGAGCCATTACACCGCGACGGACCCGACGCATTTCCAGAACCACGTCCTGTTCACCAACTACCAGTTCTACGTGGACGAGTTCGAGGCCTATGCCCGCGCCTGCCTTGCCGACGATGCCACCGGCTACACGTCCTTCGTGGCCACCGGCAACGTGGAGATCACCGGGCCGCAGGACCTGATCCCGGTCCCTGCCAAGATGCCGCAAATGCCGACCTATCACCTGAAACGCGCCGACGGGAACGGGATAACGCTGGTCAATATCGGCGTCGGGCCATCGAACGCCAAGACCGCAACCGACCATATCGCCGTGCTGCGCCCCCATGCGTGGATCATGGTCGGCCATTGCGCGGGGCTGCGCAATTCCCAGCGGCTGGGCGATTTCGTGCTCGCCCATGCCTATCTGCGGGAGGACAAGGTGCTGGACGATGACCTGCCGGTCTGGGTGCCGGTCCCCGCGCTGGCGGAAATCCAGGTCGCCATGGAAGAGGCGGTGGCCGGTGTCACCGCGTTGAAGGGCTACGAGTTGAAGCGGATCATGCGCACCGGCACCGTGGCCAGTCTCGACAATCGCAACTGGGAACTGCGCGACCAGCGCGGCCCGGTGCAGCGGCTGTCGCAATCGCGCGCCGTCGCACTGGACATGGAAAGCGCCACCATCGCGGCCAACGGATTCCGCTTCCGGGTGCCCTATGGCACGCTTCTGTGCGTGTCCGACAAGCCGCTGCATGGCGAATTGAAGCTGCCGGGCATGGCGTCGGACTTCTACAAGACCCAGGTCGCGCGACATCTTCAGATCGGAATTCGCGCCATGGAACACCTGCGCGAGATGCCGCTGGAGCGCCTCCACAGCCGGAAATTGCGCTCTTTCGAGGAAACAGCCTTCCTTTGAAGGGTAAAAAAACCGCCTATACCCCCTGTTTTTCTACCTTTTGCGCGCGCGAGGCGTTGTGTGCCCTCGCCATATTCGGTTAGCTTCCCGCCAACCGGCCCATGGGCTCGGGGGATAAGCAGCAGGAGAATAAGCACATGGCAACGAAACCCATGACCAAAACGCAACTTGTCGCGGCTCTGGCCGAGGAGATGGGTGGCGACAAGAAGGCCGCAGGCGCCGCACTGGACGCAATGACCGCGGTCGTCACCAAGGAAGTCGCCAATGGCGGCGCAGTCACCATTCCGGGCATCGGCAAGGTCTATTGCCGGGAGCGCCCCGAGCGTATGGTCCGCAACCCCGCGACGGGCGAGCAGATCAAGAAGGAAGCCGACAAGCAGGTGAAAGTCACCATCGCGAAGGCGCTGAAAGACAGCGTCAACGGCTGAGGCCGACTTGCGGACCGCGGCGCATTGCCGGGGTCTCGAAATTCTGAAAGGGTCGCGCTCGAATGGGGCGCGGCCCTTTTGCTTTCAGGGAACGCCCGAACGTGGACCGATCACCGATAGACCTGCGCGCCGTGGCCATGGGCCTGACCTTCGCGCTGATCTGGTCCTCGGCCTTCACCTCGGCCCGGATCATCGTGGAGGCGGCGCCGCCGCTGATGGCCCTGTCGATCCGGTTCGCCATTTCCGGCTGCATCGGCATCGGCATCGCGCTGGCGCTGGGCCAGAGTTTCCGGCTGACCCGCGCGCAATGGCGCGCGGTGGTGATCTTCGGCCTGTGCCAGAACGCGATCTACCTGGGCCTGAACTTCGTGGCGATGCAGTGGATCGAAGCGTCGCTGGCCGCGATCATTGCCTCGACCATGCCGCTGCTGGTGGCGCTGGCGAACTGGACCGTGTTCCGCGAACGGCTGCCCGCGATGGGGGTTGCGGGGCTTGTCGCGGGCTTCGCCGGCGTCGCGCTGATCATGGCGCAACGCTTCGGGGGCGGCGCGGACCCGCTGGGGATCGCGCTCTGCCTGATCGGGGCGGTGGCGCTGGCCATCGCGACCCTGACGGTGAAAAGCGCGTCGAGCGGCGGGGGAAACCTGCTGATGATCGTCGGGCTGCAGATGATCGTGGGCGCGGTCGCGCTGGCCATGCCCGCGCTGGTGCTGGAGACCTTCGCGGTGGACTGGTCCGCGACCTTCGTGATCGCGTTCCTTTACACCACGCTGCTGCCCGGCCTGGCCGCGACGCTGATCTGGTTCCTGCTGGTGGGCCGTATCGGCGCGACGCGGGCGGCGACCTATCATTTCCTCAACCCCGTCTTCGGGGTCGTCATCGCCTTTGTCTTCCTGTCCGAACGACTGAGCTGGATCGACGCCATCGGTGTCGCCATCATCGCGGGCGGTATCCTGGCGGTGCAGCGGGCGCGCATCAGGTCGTGAACGCCGTTCACGGGCATGTCAGATGACATCGCGCGCGCAAGGCGGCATCACGGGCGCGTGGACTTCATCCTTGCCTTTGCCGCCGGGCTTCTGACCCTGATCAATCCCTGCGTCTTGCCGGTGCTGCCGATCGTGCTGGCGGGATCGTTGCAATCCAGCCGCTACGGACCGATCGCATTGGCGGGTGGCATGGGGCTGGCCTTCGTCACGCTGGGCTTCGGCGTCATTGCCGCCGGGCATCTGGTCGGCCTGCGGGAAGAGACGGTCAGCCAGGCCGGCGCGGTGCTGATGATGGTGTTCGGCGCGGTGCTGATGGTGCCGCAATTGTCCGCCCGCTTCGCCACCGCCACGGCGGGCGTCGCCGCCCGCGCCGATGACGGGATGCGCGACATGACCACCGGCGGCTGGCAGGGGCAATTCCTGGGCGGTCTGCTTCTGGGCGCGGTCTGGTCGCCCTGCGTCGGCCCTGTCCTTGGCTCCGCCATCTCGCTGGCATCGCAGGGCGAGGAATTGCTGCGTGCCTTCTTCACCATGGTGGCCTTCGCGCTGGGCATCGGCGCCGTCATCGTGGCGCTGGGTTATGGCGCGCGCGCCGCGCTGCAAAAGCGCATGGGGGCGCTGCGGCGCTTCGCGCAAACGTCGCGCCCGATCCTGGGCGTGGTGTTCTTCCTGACCGGCCTTGCGATCTACATGCGCTGGCACCTGCTGGCCGAGGTCTGGCTGCTGGACCGCATGCCGATCTGGTTGCAGGACCTGTCCGTTTCGATCTGACCCCTTCACCCCTCGGGAGACCTTTACCATGAACCGCCGGAGCCTTCTTCTTGCCGCCGCAGCCCTGAGCGCGCTGCCCTATGCCGCCATGGCCGAAACCACCGACTACACCCCCGGCACCGCCGAGGCCGCCATCGCCAACGGCGACACCGTCTTCGTGGACTTCGCCGCCGACTGGTGTTCCACCTGCCGCAGCCAGGAACGCACGATCGAGGCGTTGCGCGCCGCGGACCCGGCCTATGACGCCGCGATCACCTTCTACCGCGTCGATTGGGATACCTATGGCCGCGGCGCATTCGCCACGTCGCTGGGCGTGCCGCGCCGGTCCACGCTGGTGATGTTCCGCGACGGTGCAGAGGTGGCGCGCATCGTCGCCGGCACCGCCGAGGCCGATATCCGCGCGCTGCTGGATGCGGGGCTGTAGGGCGCGCCTCAGCGCCCGCCATCCAGCGACAGCGCGACCACCGTCAGGTTGTCGAGCATCCATGCCCCCGCCCCGTCGATATCGGCCACCAGGCGAAGCACCACCGACTCGGCCGGATCGGTCACCGCGATCCGGACAATGTGGCTGACGAAAGTCCGTGTTGTGTCGGGCAACGCGGTTTCCGAGCGCTGCGGTGTGATGACCCGACGCTGGACCGCGACCCGGATGCCGTCCTGCGCGACCATCGCGGACGCATCGGGCGCGTGCGCATCATGGGTCGCGCCCGACGCCGTCAGCGTCACGACGCCGAGTTCGCCCAGCGACACGGTCAGGGTATCCGCATTGCCCCAGTCGCCAATCATGTGAACGTTGAATTCCAGCTGGACCGCATCCGCATTCACCGGCAATTCGAAGCTGTGGCGGACGGCTTCGTCATTGAAAGGCCCGAGGGCCGGCCCGATGCCCGACAGCCGGTCCGACGTCTGGCCATGGCTCCAACCCTCCGCCCCGAAGGTGAAATCCTGGAAGGCGAGAAGCACATCCCCGTCGCGCATGGCGAAGAGATCCCCGATGCGGCGGCTATCCTCCGCGCCCGTCGTGATCGGAATCCACGTGCCGATCACCAACAGCGCCGCCATCGCGACCACCGTCATCAACATCCAGTCCAAAGTGATCACGCCATGCGCGGATCGACCTGTTTGAGCATTCTGCCCCATCAGACATCCAGTTCCTTCAACCCCAGAACCATCCTATCTTTTGCCCGATCATGTCGGAAAGAAGGCCGGGTCTGGACGGTTTTGCCACACTGTTCTGCCGCCGGCACCAAAGGCTGGCAATGACGACGATTGGGTGATTAACCCCCAGAACAATTAAGGAACGGTTACCCTATTTTCCCGCGGTTTTCACCGACATGTCCGCCGATCTGGCCCCTGTGCAACAACACGTGATCAAGCAGGACGCAGGCCATCATCGCCTCGCCCACCGGCACCGCCCTGATTCCCACGCAGGGATCGTGCCTCCCTTTGGTCACAATCTCGGCGGGCTCTCCGGCCTTGGTGATCGTGGCCCTCGGGGTCAGGATCGACGATGTCGGCTTGACCGCGAAGCGCACCACAACGTCCTGCCCGGTGGAGATGCCGCCCAGGATGCCGCCGGCATGGTTCGAGGAAAATACCGGCCCGTCCGGCCCCATGTGGATCTCGTCCGCATTGGCGGATCCGGTCAGCGCGGCTGCCGCCATGCCATCCCCGATCTCTACCCCCTTCACGGCATTGATCGACATCATCGCGGCGGCAAGATCGGTGTCGAGCTTGCCATAGATCGGCGCACCGAGGCCCGCGGGCAGACCGCTGGCCACCACTTCGATCACCGCGCCGACACTGTCGCCAGACTTTCGCAAACCGTCGAGATAGGTCGCCCAATCCTGCGCCGCCTGCGCATCGGGCACCCAGAAGGGATTGCGCCCCACCTCTCCCAGATCGAACCGGCCGCGGTCGATGCCATGCGGCCCCATCTGCACCATGTAGCCGACCATCCGCAGCCCCGGCAGCATCTGCGCCAGCGCGGCCCGCGCCACGCCGCCTGCCGCCACCCGCGCCGCGGTTTCGCGCGCCGAGGAGCGTCCGCCGCCGCGCGGATCGCGGATGCCGTATTTCTGCCAATAGGTGATGTCGGCATGGCCGGGGCGGAACTTTTCGGCGATATCACCGTAGTCCTTGGAGCGCTGGTCGGTGTTGCGGATCATGAGCTGGATCGGGGTGCCGGTGCTGAGGCCCTCATAGACGCCCGACAGGATCTCGACCGCGTCCGCTTCGCGCCGTTGTGTCGTATACCTGCTCTGCCCCGGCTTGCGCTTGTCCAGCCAGTGCTGGATCGCAGCGGCTTCGATCGGCACGCCCGGCGGGCACCCATCGACGGTCGCGCCAAGCGCGGGCCCGTGGCTTTCGCCCCAGGTGGTTACACGGAACAGGTGACCGAATGTGTTCATGCTCATGGCCCCGAGTTATCCGGGTGCGGCGAAAATGCCAAGCGGGTTGCCGAGGCCTGGCGGATGTCCTACGTGTTACGCCACCTCGGGGTGGCTCGTGGGTCCGATCAGGATCCCTTGCCTGAGATGCATCGCGCGAACCCGTTGAACCTGAACCGGTTAGGACCGGCGGAGGGAAGGTTTACGGCGTCAGCACTGCACCGGCCCGGACTTCACTTCGCCCAACGCAATGGAGGAGTGAGACATGACATTCGCAAGACACACCATCATGACGCTTGGGTTGACGCTTATCACCGGGGGCGCAATGGCGCAGACCCCTGTCTTGACCGTCTACACCTATGACAGCTTCAACACCGAATGGGGCCCCGGCCCGGCGGTGGAGGCGGCGTTCGAGGAAACCTGCGCCTGCGACCTGCAATTCGTCGCCACAGGCGACGGCGCCGCGATCCTGTCACGGCTGCGGCTGGAAGGCGCGCGGTCGGAGGCGGACGTGGTGCTTGGCCTTGACACCAACCTGACCGCTGCGGCGGTGGCGGCGGGGCTGATGGCGGAACATGCGACGGAGACCGGGGCGCTGACCCTGCCCGTGGCTTGGGACGATCCGCATTTCGTGCCCTTCGACTGGGGCTATTTCGCCTTCGTCCACCGCACCGACATGGAGAACGTGCCCGACAGTTTCGAAGCGCTCGCCGCGTCGGACGCCCGTATCGTGATCCAGGATCCGCGATCGTCCACGCCCGGGCTTGGCCTGCTGATGTGGGTGCAGAATGTCCATGGCGTCGCTGCACCGGCGATCTGGGAGGGGCTTGCGGACAATATCGTCACCGTCACCCCGGGCTGGTCCGAAGCCTATGGCCTGTTCCTCGAAGGCGAGGCCGACATGGTGCTGTCCTACACCACGTCGCCCGCCTATCACCTGATCGCCGAAGAAGATGCCGGCTTTGCCGCCGCTGCCTTCACGGACGGGCATTACCTGCAGATCGAGGTGGCGGGCATTCTTGCCACGGCAGACAACCCGGACCTGGCGCAGAGCTTCCTGGACTTCATGCTGAGCCCGGCATTCCAGGAGGTGATCCCGACGACCAACTGGATGTATCCTGCGGCGCTGGCGACCGAGAGGCTGCCGGGCGGCTTCGAAACGTTGATCGAGCCGGAGCGGGCCTTGATCTATCCGTCGGACGAGGCCGAGGCGATCCGTGATGCGGCGCTGGCGACATGGCAAGCCGCGCTCAGCCGCTGAACTGGGTGCAGGCGATCGGCGCGGGCTTCGCCCTGCTGGTCGCGCTGATGCTGCTTGGTCCCCTCCTTGCCGTCGCCTTGCGGGCGGAGGCGGGGGGGGCCGGTTTGCGCGCCGCCGATTGGGCGGCGATCCGCTTCACGCTGGTGCAGGCGGCGCTTTCTGCGGCGCTGTCGTGCCTGTGCGCCGTTCCTGTGGCCCGCGCGCTGGCGCGGCGGCGCTTTGCCGGGCGGCAGGCCTATATCGCGCTGATGGGGGCGCCCTTCATCCTGCCGGTGATCGTCGCGGTATCGGGGCTTCTGGCGGTATTCGGACAATCGGGCTGGGTGAATGACACGCTGCGCGCGCTGAACCTCCGCACCGTGGACATCTACGGACTGTCGGGCGTGGTGCTGGCCCATGTCTTCCTGAACCTGCCGCTGGCGGTGCGGCTGATCCTGCAGGCGTGGCTGGCTGTCCCGTCCGAGCGGGTCCGCCTTGCGCAATCGCTGTCCTTCGCCGGCCGCGACATGCGCCGCCATTTCGAGGCGCCGCTGCTGCGCGCCACCGTGCCGGGCGCCGCGCTGGTGATCTTCCTGATCTGCACCACCAGCTTCGCGGTTGCGCTGATCCTGGGCGGAGGGCCTGCCGCCACCACGGTCGAACTGGCGATCTACCAGGCGTTCCGCTTCGATTTCGACCTTGGGCGCGCCGCCTTGCTGGGGCTTGTGCAGGTCGGCATCTGCCTTGGCGCGGGGCTTTTGGCGTGGCGCTTCGTGCGGGGCGTGGGGTTCGGCGCGGGGCTGGACCGTCCGGCGCTGCCTTGGCCGGGCGACACGGCGCGCGCGCGGATCGGCGATGGCGCGTGGCTTGGACTTGCGGCGGCCTTCCTGCTGCTGCCGCTGCTGGCGATCACCGGCGATGGCATTGCAGCGATTTCCGGTTTGCCCGTGTCGGTGTGGCAGGCGGCGGGGCGGTCCATCCTGCTGGCGCTGGCCTCTACCACGCTGGCCGTCACGCTGGCCCTGCCGATCGCGCTGCTGATCGCGGGCCATGCCGCGCGGGCGGGGCTGGAGGGCGTCGGGCTTCTGTCGCTGGCGGTCTCGCCGCTGGTGGTGGGCACGGGGCTGTTCATCCTTGTCTTCGAGGTCGCGGACCCGGTGGCGCTGTCCTTGCCGATCACCGGGCTGGTGAATGCACTGGTGGCCCTGCCATTCCTGCTGCGCGCGCTGATCCCGGCGGCCATGGCGGCCGAGGCGACCCAGGGCCGCCTTGCCGATGCGCTTGGGCTGCGCGGCCTGAGCCGACTGCGCCACGCCATCCTGCCGCGACTGCGCCGCCCGCTGGGCTTCGGCGCGGGGCTTGCGGCGGCGTTTTCCATGGGCGATCTGGGCGTCATCGCGCTTTTTTCGGCACAGGGACAGGAGACGTTGCCGCTGGAGATGTATCGCCTGTTCGGCGCCTACCGCACCAATGATGCGCAGGGGGCGGCGGTGCTGCTGATGGCGCTGTCGCTTGGCCTGTTCTGGCTGTTCGACCGGGGAGGGCGCGTGAATGCTGCAACTTGACGGGCTGCGGATCACCGAGGGGGACTTCACGCTGGAGGCGTCGCTGTCCGTGCCAAAGGGCGCGCGGGTGGCGCTGATGGGGGCATCGGGTGCCGGCAAATCCACCCTTTTGGCGGCGATCGCGGGATTTCTGCTGCCGGATGCGGGGCGCGTCGTGATCGGGGGCGTGGATGTCTCGCACGCGGCCGTGGGCGAGCGGCCGCTGTCGATCCTGTTCCAGGATGGCAACCTGTTCCCGCACCTGTCCGTGTTCGACAATGTGGCGCTGGGGATCAGTCCGCGCCTCGACCTCGACGCGGACGCCCGCAAGGACGTGGAAGACAGCCTGTCCGCTGTCGGGCTGGCCGGGTTCGGCGCGCGCAGGCCCGCAGCCCTGTCGGGCGGGCAGCAAAGCCGCGTGGCGCTGGCGCGGATGCTGCTGCGGCGCCGTCCGCTGACCCTGCTGGACGAGCCCTTCGCAGCGCTCGACCCCGGCCTGCGGCGCGAGATGCTGGCGCTGCTGGGCACGCTTTGCGACGCGACCGGGCAAACGCTGCTGCTGGCCACCCACGATCTGCGCGACGCGCAGGCGCTGTGTGATCGCGTGCTGTTGCTGGAGGACGGCCAGATTGTGCTGGACGAGGCGCTGGCGGCCGCCATGGCGCGGGCACCAGAGGTGTTGAACCCCTGGCTGTGAGGGCGGCGGCGGGGTGAACCCCGCCCTACGGCCGCCCTGATATGAAAAGCGCGCCCCGCGGGGCGCGCCTTTATTGCCATCCGCGCCGGACATCACATCACTCCGCCGGGGTGACGCCCTTCGTGCGGGCCTTGATCGGTGCCCAGAGGCGCTTGTTGGTCAGGTAAAGCAGGACCGAGAACACCCCGAGGATGATGATCGCCACAAGACCCATCTGCTTGCGCGCCATGAGGTGCGGTTCTGCCGTCCACATCAGGAAGGCCGCGACGTCCTGCGCCATCTGATCCTGCGTCGCGGGCGTGCCGTCGGCATATTCCACCGCATCGTCGTAGAGCGGCGGCGTCATGGAGATCAGCCCGCCTTCGAAGGTCTCGTTCTCGTAGAGGATGGAGCCATATTGTTCCACCTCTTCGCCCGTGTAATGGGTCAGGAGCGAGGCGATGTATTCCGGCCCGCCGACACCGTTGAACAGCGAGTTGAGACCGGTGCCCCACGGCCCGTGAAAGCCGAGCCGCGCCTTCGCCATCAGGCTCAGGTCCGGCGCCCCGACACCGTCATTGGCCGGGAAGTTGTCGTTCGGTGTGGCGGCGCGCCAATCCTGCAACTCCGGGTCATAGACCTCGATGAAGTTCTCGTCGATATAGGCGCGCACCTCTTCTTCGGTCCAGCCGATGCCGCCTTCATCCGCCAACGTGCGCAACGGCACGTAGCTGATGCCGTGGCAGCCCGAACAGACCTGCGTGAAGACCTGCAGCCCACGCTGCAGCTGGTTCTGGTCGAAGGTGCCGAAGGGACCGTCGAAGGAGAAGGCGTAGTTGGTCACATGCCCCCCTTCGCCCGCCGCCTGTGCACTGCCGGTGACAAGGACCAGGGCCGAGGCGGCGCTGATTGCCAGTTTTCTGAACATGGTCAATTCCTCTTTCACTCAGCCGGGGTGGACACGGGCGAGACGCCGGAACCGGGCGTGCCGTGGTCTGTGCCGTAATGGTGGTTGAAGTCGTCCTCGATCGTCACCGGTTGCGGCAACGGCTTCTCGATGACGCCCAGAAGCGGCAGGATCACCAGGAAATAGGCGAACCAGTAGGTCGACCCGAGCAGGGCGATGTAGGGATAGATCCCTTCGGCCGGGCGCGCGCCCACCCACATCAACACGAAGAAGTTGATGATGAAGAGCCAGAACCACCACTTGAACATCGGGCGGTAGCGACCGGAGCGGACGCTGGACGTGTCGAGCCACGGCGCCAGCGCCATCACCACGATCGCGCCGAACATCGCGATCACGCCGAAGAACTTCGCGTCGATGATGCCGCCGGTCAGAACGTTCGCCGCGATCACGACCCAGACCTCGCCGTCGAAGGCGCGCAGGATCGCGTAGAAGGGCAGGAAATACCATTCCGGCACGATATGCGCGGGCGTCGCCAGGGGGTTGGCCTCAATATAGTTGTCGGGGTGGCCCATCCAGTTGGGCATGAAGCCCACCACGGCGAAGAACACCACGAGGATCACCATCAGCGCGAACAGGTCCTTGATCACGAAATAGGGCCAGAACGGCAGGGTATCGGCCTCGGCCTCTTTCTTGGAGGTGCGGCGCACTTCCACGCCGGTCGGGTTGTTGTTGCCGGTGGTGTGGAAGGCCCAGACATGCACGATCACGAGGCCCAGGATCAGGAAGGGCAGCAGGAAGTGCAGCGACAGGAAGCGGTTCAGCGTGGCGTTATCCACGGCAGGCCCGCCCAGAAGCCAGGTCTGGATGCCTTCCCCGATGAACGGGATCGCACCGAAGAGACCGGTGATCACGGTGGCCCCCCAAAACGACATCTGGCCCCAGGGCAGAACGTAACCCATGAAGGCGGTGCCCATCATCAGCACGTAGATCAGCATGCCGATGATCCACGTCACCTCGCGCGGGGTCTTGTAGGAGCCGTAATAGAGGCCGCGGAAGATGTGCAGGTAGACCGCGACGAAGAACAGCGAGGCGCCGTTCATGTGGATATATCGCAGCGCCCAGCCGCCGTTCACGTTGCGCATGATATGCTCGATCGAGGCAAAGGCATGATCGACATGGGGGGTGTAATGCATGGCCAGCAGAACGCCGGTCAGGATCTGCAACACGAGGCAGAAGACAAGGACGATCCCCCAGATCCACATCCAGTTGAGGTTCTTGGGGGTGGGGATCATCAGGGTGTCATACATCAGGCCGACGATCGGCAGGCGGCGATCAAGCCACTTTTCACCGCGCGTTTTCGGCTCGTAATGGTCGTGGGGAATTCCGGACATGTCTCGTTTCCTCCTTAACCGAGCAACAGGGTGGTTTCGTCGATGAACTCGACAGCCGGGATCGGCAAATTCTCGGGCGCGGGCCCGCGGCGAATGCGGCCTGCGGTATCGTAGTGCGAGCCGTGGCAGGGACAGAACCAGCCGCCGAAATCACCCGAACCGTCGCCCAGCGGCACGCAGCCAAGATGGGTGCAGACGCCCTGCATCACCAGCCATTCGCCGGTATTCTCGCCGTCGAAGGTCGCAAGGCTGCGATCCTCGTCCGTTGCGGGAGCGGCATCGGCCAGGTTGGCATTGCGCGCCAACGGATCGACGAGATCCGACATCTCCACCGCACGGGCGGCTTCGATCTCATCTGGTGTGCGGCGGCGGATGAACACCGGCTTGCCGAGAAACAGCACCGTCAACTGGGTGCCTTCCCCGACGCCGGACACATCGACGCGCAACTGACTGGCGGCGCGGGTATCCGCAGACGGGTTCATGGAATTCACCAATGGCCAGGCGGCCGCACCGGCCACGACAACGCCGGTGCCGGCGGTGGCGTAGTACAGAAAGTCCCGGCGGTCGCCGGACGGATCCTCAGCGTATGACACGAGCGTTGCGTCCTTTCTCTCGGGGTCCGAACGTCTTCGGACCTGAAACCAGCACAGATGGCGTTCGGAACGGCTCCGAAGCCAAGCTAGCGCTGCTGTTACATTTTGAGGTTATAGGCGTCCAGCGGACAAACGCGCGCATGACGGCGGAAATGTCGCAGAACGGGGACTTTTCCGGATTCAGGGGCGCATCGCTACAGGGATGCCCGCATCAGCCGGTGCGCGATGCCCGAGCCGTCGTCATACGCCGGCCCTTCGGCCACGAAGCCGAGCCGTTCATAGAAGGGCACCGCGTAGACCTGGCTTTCCAGCTCCGCCTGCCGGAAATCGCGCGCGCGCGCATCCGCCATCACCGCCTGCATCAGTCGCGCGCCAAGCCCGGCGCCGCGATAGGCGGGGAGGACCGCGACGCGACCGATCTTGGCGACATCGCCCTTCGCGATCAGCCGCGCAGTGCCAGCAGGGCTGTCGGCCTCGGCAAGGTAATGCAGGCAGGTCGCATCATGGGCGTCCCATTCCTCGGCCTCGGGGATCCGTTGTTCGTCGATGAACACGGTGCGGCGGATCGCGAAACAGGCCTGCCGCGCCTGGTCCGTCTGCGCGAGGCCGATCCTCACTCGGGCGCGGTCGCTACCATCGACGGACGCGCAGCGAAGGCCTTGTACCAGGCCGCCAGCGCATCCCGCCCGGCGCGCCAGTCGCGATCCGGATGGCGCAGGTCGAGGTAGCCGAGCGCGCAGGCGACGCTGACCTGCCCCATGTCGACAGGGCCGTAGAGATGGCTCATCCATTGACGTTCCAGCGCATCGAGGGAGCGGGTGATCTTGAGCCATTGCGCATCGAACCAGTCGGGCCACCACAGGGCCTCGGGGCGCAGGCGCTTTTCGTACACGATGCCCACTGCAGCCTCCATGATGCCGTCACCGGTGGCTTCCAGCGTCAGGGTCTCCCACAGGCGGGCGGCGGGGTAGAACCCTGCCCCGGCGCGGTCGTTCAGGAAGCGGCACACGACATTGCTGTCATAGATCGTCGGGCCGCTGTCGCGGGTCAGGGCCGGGATCTTGCCCAACGGGTTGGCCGCGTTGATCGTGTCGTCGCCCCCCATGGGCGAGGCCTTGACCTCCACATAGGGGATATCGGTGATCCCGGCCTCCGCCACCAGAACGCGCGCCTTGCGCACGAAGGGCGACGCGCCCGAGCCCAGAAGTTGCATCATGATCGTCCCTTTTTTAAACCACGCGCCGGATCCGCAAACGGGCCAGCGCCGTGCCCTCCACGCGGAGGCGGGGGCCGAAGCGTCCCGCACGCAAACCTCTGGCGATCTTGGCCGAAGCCGAAAGCTCGCCCTTGTCCTTGCGCAACCTCAGCCCTTCGGGGGCGGCGTCCATCTGCGCCCGCACCTCGGGGGTGAACCGGCCACGCGGGGCCAGCCGCGCGGCGGTGTATCCCGCCACGGCCACGAGACCGTAACGCAGGGCGATGAACGCAAGGGGGGCGACGGGCAGGGCCATGGGCTTTGTCCTCCGTTGGAGATCGTTACCCTAGATGTAGGTAAGCGGCGCGCGCTTGTCTATCGACGGCACGCCACCCGTCATCAGGGCGCTGAGCGTTTCGACCTCGTGCCCGATGGGGCTGAGCCGGACCGCCTGCGCCGCACCTTCGCGGGCGGCATCGGATTTGTTCTGGTTCAGCTTCCAGGTGCCGTCCAGATCCTGCACCTCGAACCGGAAGGGCAGGATCTGGCGCATCATCCGCTGCAGCGCATTGTCCGACATCTTGTGCGTGGTCCAGGGACGCTTGGGCGCAAGCCGCGCCTCGAACTGGGCCGAGAGACGGTCCAGATGCGCCCGCATCAGCTCCGCCTCCATCGGATGCAGCACACCGCGCAGATGCACGGCGACATAGTTCCACGTCGGCACCTGATCGGGCGTGTCATACCAATCCGGCGAGACATATCCATCCGGCCCGCTGACCGCGATCACCGCAGGCGTCGGCGCGGTGACGACCCGCGCGATAGGGTTGGAGCGGACAAGGTGGATTTCCGCCGTCGAGCCTTCTTCATCGAGGAAGAACGGAACATGGCTGATCAGGGGGGCAGGATCGCCGTTGAGGCACAACATCCCGAAGCCACGGCGCCAGCACAGCGCAAGGTTCACCGCCATCGGTTCTTGGCGGAACGCCGGATTGGGATGCATGTGGTGCCCTCTGGTGCAGACGGATCATGCCAGCAACTGTTGCCCCGCCATGCCCGTGATATACGCGTTTACTATCAGGCCTTCCGGTTGATCGCTTGCAAAGATCACCTCCGCGAACTGTTCGGTTCGGCCCATGCGGGAGTTTTCCATCAGGATGTTGTGTTTTTGCCCTATCTGATTGGACAGGTGGACGCGAATGGCCTGTTGTCCCGCCTCCCGCAGCCGCCGGGCGCGGGCCTTGATCGCGGCGCCGTCCACTTCGGGCATGCGCGCGGCGGGCGTGCCGGGCCGCGCGCTGTAGGGGAAGACATGCAGCCAGGTCAGGTCGCAATCCCGCACGAGGTTCAAGGATTGCTGGAACTGCGCGTCCGTTTCGGTCGGGAAGCCCGCGATGATATCCGCGCCGAAGGTCATGTCGGGACGCAGGCGGCGCGCCTTCTCGCAGAAGGCGATGGCGTCCTCACGGGAATGGCGGCGCTTCATCCGCTTCAGAATCAGGTTGTCGCCGTGCTGGAGGCTCAGATGCAGATGCGGCATCAGGCGCGGCTCGGACGCGATGGCCTGCATCAGGTTGTCGTCCACCTCGATCGAGTCGATGGAGCTGATCCGCAGCCGCGCGAGGTCGGGCACAAGCCGCAGGATGCGCATCACCAGATCGCCCAGACGCGGCTCCCCCGGCAGATCCGCGCCCCACGAGGTCAGGTCCACCCCGGTCAGCACCACCTCGTTATAACCGCCATCCACCAGCCGCCTGATCTGGTCCACCACGACACCGGCGGGGACCGAGCGGCTGTTGCCCCGCCCGAAGGGAATGATGCAGAAGGTGCAACGATGATCACAGCCGTTCTGCACCTGCACATAGGCGCGGCTTCGCGTGCCGAATCCGTCGATCAGATGCGCCGCCGTTTCCGTCACCGACATGATGTCGTCGACACGGACCTTCTCGGTCGTGCCGATGAAGTCGCGGCCACCGGCGCGGGCGGCGCGTTCCTGCGGCAGGCCGACCCACGTGGCCGGGTCCATCTTCTCGGTATTGCCGAGGACAAGGTCGACCTCGGCCATGGCCGCGAACGTGGCGGGCTCGGTCTGGGCCGCACACCCCGTGACGATCAGCGTGGCGCCGGGATTGTCACGCCGCAGCCGCCGGATCTCCTGCCGCGCCTTGCGCACCGCCTCGACCGTCACGGCGCAGGTGTTCACGATCACGGCGTCTTGCAGGCCGACGGTGGCGGTCATCTCGCGCATTGCCTCCGTCTCGTAGGCGTTGAGGCGACAACCGAGCGTGTGGAAGACCGGCCCGCTCATTCCGCCAGCCCATCGAGAAAGGTGGACGACACGTCGCCTGTGAAGACATGGGACGTCGGACCGGTCATCCAGACGCCGTCGTCGCGCCAGTCCACGTCAATATCCCCGCCGTCAAGCGTCAGGCGCACGCGCCGTCCGGTCAGGTCGCGCCGGGCCGCCGCCACCGCCACCGCGCAGGAGCTGGAGCCCGAGGCCAGCGTGACGCCGACACCGCGTTCCCAGACCCGCATCCGCAGATGGTCCGGCCCGATCACATGGGCGAATTGCACATTGGTGCGCTGGGGAAAAAGGGGGTGGCGTTCGTATTTCGCCCCCAGCGTTTCGAGGTCGATGGCATCGGCATCCGCCACGAAGAAGGTGCAATGGGGGTTGCCCATTCCCGTCGCCACCGGCGCACCGTCGATCGGCAGATGCAGCGTGTCGCAGGCGCCCTTGAGCGGCACCCCGGCCCAGTCCAGCATCGGCTGGCCCATGTTCACCGAGGTCAGGCCATTCCCGGCATCGAGCGCGTGCAGCACGCCGCGTTCGGTGCGCAGGGTGATCCGGGGCTTGCCAGTCCGTTCCATCTCGCGCCGCGCGATGCAGCGGGTGGCATTGCCGCATGCCCCGGCGGTGGAGCCGTCGGCGTTCCAGAACGTCAGGGCGAGGTCGGTATCCGTCCCCGCCTCGATCACGGCTAGCTGGTCGAAGCCGACCCCGCGGTGGCGGTCGCCCAGCGCGCGCGCAAGCGCAGGCGTCACCGCCCGCGCGCCGTCGCGCGCGTCGATCACAACGAAATCGTTGCCGAGGCCATGCATCTTCTCGAAGCGCAGGCCGGAGGGGCGGTCCGGATCGGGCATTCCGCGCATATAGAAGACCCCGGCCCCGGTTCAAAGCCCCCTTGGTCCCGGCGCCGGAGAAAGCGGTGGGATTTTTGCTTGACGCGCCAAGGGACCGGTCATAGGAAGCGCCCTTGAGCGGGCCCGTAGCTCAGTGGTAGAGCAGTTGATTTTTAATCAATTGGCCGTAGGTTCGACCCCTACCGGGCTCACCAATATCCGGATTTACAGTCACGAAACGGCAGGGACCGCGCCCTGCCATCCTGCCTGTCTGGACGTCGCCGGACGAACGTCGGCCGTCACGCCACGAAACGGTGCCCCTGCGCCGGTGCCTGCTCGCTGGCGCCGGTCCGGAAATGCGCCACCAAGTCCGCAATCCGTCGCGTATCGTCGGTGAGGGCATGGGCGGCGGCGTTGCTTTCCTCGACCATGGCGGCGTTTTCCTGCGTCACCTGATCGAGCGAGCTGACGGCATCATTGATCTCACCCAGGCCGGTGGCCTGCCCGACCGTTTCATCCGCGATCTTCGAGATATGGGTGGAGATCGACGCGACCTTGGTCGCGATCGTCGCAAGCGCATCCCCGGCCCGGCCGACCAGGTCGACGCCGGATTTCACTTGCGAGGTCGATTGCTGGATCAGGGCCTTGATCTCGTTGGCGGCGTCCGAGGCGCGCTGCGCGAGGGCACGAACCTCCGAGGCGACCACGGCGAAGCCACGCCCCGCATCGCCCGCGCGCGCCGCCTCCACGCCCGCGTTCAAGGCCAGCAGGTTGGTCTGGAACGCGATCTCGTCGATCAGGCCGATGATCTGCGACACCTGGTTGGACGACCCTTCGATATCCGTCATCGCCTGCATCGCCGCCTGAACCACGGCGCCGCTTGCCTCTGCCGTCTGGCAGGCGTCCAGCACCACGGCTTCCACCTCGCGCGTGCCGCGGGCGGCACTGCGCACCGAGCCTGTCAGCTCCGCAATCGCGGCGGCCGTCTGCTCCAACGTGGCGGCCTGCTGTTCGGTTCGGCGGGCCAGATCATCCGAGCTTTGAGAGATCGCGTCCGAGCCATGGCTGACGGACGTCACACTTCTGGAGACTTCGGAAACCACTTCCGCCATGTTGCACACGGCATTGTTGAAGTCGCTGCGCAACCGTTCGTAGGCTTCGGTCAGGTCCTCGTCGATCTGGTGGGTGAGGTCGCCATTTGCCAGCGCCGTCATCGCTTCGGCCAGACGTTGCACCACTGCGGCCTGTGTCACGCGGGCCGCTTCGCGTTGCTGTTCCGCGTCCTTCGCCTCGACCATGCGCTGGCGCAGGGTTTCAAGCGCGCGGGCAATCGCGCCCACTTCGTCCAGGCGCGACTGCATCGGTACATCGTCGCCGTAATTGCCATCCGCGACACGGCCCATGGCCTGCTGCAAGGCTTCGATCGGGGCGCCCACCGCGTGTTTCAAGCGCCGGATCACGAGGTAAGTCGTGCCGAGAAACAGCGCCAGAAGCGCCACGAGGCCAAGGGCACGTTGCAGCGCAAGCGTCGCAAGAACCGCGCGCGGCGACCAGATTGCCCCGACCGTGCCAACCGCCGCACTGGCGCCATCGAACAGCACCGGAGCCACGATCGTGAAACCGTTGATGTCTTGCGGTTCCGCAGCGGCAAGGGCGGCGCCCCGCAGGTCCGCCAGCAATGCCAACTGGCGGTTGCCGGGCGTTCCGACCTGCGCGATCACGTCGCCTGCGGCGTCCCAGACCATGATGGCGACGAAATTCTGCCCGGCCAGATCGGCATGGCGATCCAGTTCCGACTGCACGGCAGCGACATTCCCGAACCGCACATGGGGAGCCAACTGACCGGCGGTATTGGCGACGGCGACGTCCGCCAGGTCCCGGACGCCGTCACGGGCCACGTAGCCGGTCTGCCAGATGGAAAACGCCACCGCAGCCACTGCGACGATGACGGTCGAGAGGGCGGACAAGGCCGCCGCCCTCAGGAAGATCGAACTCTCGAGGCCTTGAAACCATGTCATGTATCGAGCCTTGGGCATCAATGCGCCTCCGAGACGAAGTGTGGGGAAAGAGCGATCAGGACAGGGCCTGCGCGTCGACGCCGATGGTCACCGCGCCGATCGCTTCGCCGGACGCCGGGTCGACAAGGGTGACGGAAATCTGGCCCTGGTAGCGCTGGGTCGATTCATCCAGCTCGATCTCGCTGAAATGGACCGCGTCCGGGCCGACGCCGTAAGTGTCCTGATGCTTGGCCTCGTCGCCCTGCCAATAGTCCGAGGTCACATGGCTGACCGCGACATTCAGGCCCACGGCGTCCATCAGGATGATCTCGGTGATCACGCCGCCAGACGCGGCCACTTGCGCCCGCAGGAAATCGGCCGTCGCGTTTCCCAGAACGCTATCGACCAGCGCGGTGTCGGCGGTGCCGACCTGCGCGCGCCATGTGTCGTCCATGGCGATGATCTCGGCCTCGGTCAGGGCAACCGTCAGGGCGTTCTGGGCGCGAACCGCGTCCAGTATGGCGGCATCTGCCAGCCAGGCCAGTTCGCCGCTTTCAACATACGAGTGCATGGCGGCCTGGTAATCGGTTGCGGCGGCCGGTGTGGCCGCCAGAAGGAAGGCGGAAACTAGGGAGAAACGGCGCATGATGATCCTCTTGATGTGGGGTTGGGTCGGGGTCCTGCCCGAACCATTGCCCGAGTCGGCCTACCAAAAGGTGAACCGCCGCCCATCTGCGCCGCCCCTTTGTCGAAAATTGCGCAGGTCGGGCAGGCAGTGCGGCGTGTCGCTTCCAGCCTTGGATGCGCAGCGCACTTGCCTATGCTGGCCCGGAGTGTTGCCCCCGGATACCCCGAAATGTTCCTGAGCATCTTCGACATCTTCAAGATCGGCGTCGGCCCATCCTCGTCCCACACGATGGGCCCGATGAGTGCGGCCGCGCGGTTCCTCGACGACCTGCGCCAGGGGCGCGAGCGGGAGCCGGGCGCGGGCGCGCTTGCCGCCCTTGGCGCATCGCTCCATGGCAGCCTTGCGTTCACCGGCAAGGGCCATGCCACCGACCGCGCCGTGACGCTGGGTTTCGCCGGGTTTACCCCCGCGACGCTTGATCCCGACGCCGCCGAGGCACTGGAGGCGCAGATCGCCACCACCCATGAGGTCCGGCCCGATGGCCTGCCGCCGCTGCGCTTCGATCCCGCGACCGATCTGGTCTTCGACTACGAGCGCACCTTGCCCGGCCACGCCAACGGCCTGATCCTGCGCGCCTTCGACGCCACCGGGAACCTCTACCTGGAGGAAACCTACTACTCCATCGGGGGCGGCTTCGTGCTGACCGCGCGGGAGCTTGACGCGCAGACCCACGGCGGATCCGCCGATCTTCATGCCGAGAAGCAGGCGACCGGCTTTCCCCATCCCTTCGGATCGGCCGCGGAAATGCTGGAGATGGGCAAACGGTCCGGCAAGAGCATCGCACAGATGAAGTGGGAGAACGAAACCGCCCTCGCCCCGCGCGCGCAGGTGCAGGCCCGCGTCGATGCCGTGTGGGCGGCGATGGACGATTGCATCGACCGGGGTCTGCGGATGGACGGCGACTTGCCCGGCGGATTGATGGTCAAGCGCCGCGCCGCCGCGATCCATCGGCAACTGCTGGCAGAGGCCGGGTCGAACCAGGCGCAGCCCCATGTGGTGAACGATTGGCTCAGCGTTTACGCGATGGCGGTGAACGAGGAGAACGCCGCCGGGGGACGTGTCGTGACCTCGCCCACCAACGGTGCTGCGGGCGTGGTGCCGGCGGTGCTGCGCTATTACCGGGACCATTGTATCGGCGCCACGGAAGACGGACGGCGCACCTTTCTGATGACGGCCGCGGCGATCGGCGGGCTGATCAAGCACAATGCCTCGATCTCGGGGGCGGAAGTCGGTTGCCAAGGCGAAGTCGGATCGGCCTCCGCGATGGCGGCGGCAGGCCTTTGCGCAGCGCTGGGCGGCACCAACGAGCAGGTGGAGAACGCCGCCGAAATCGCTCTGGAGCATCACATGGGCATGACCTGCGATCCCGTTGCGGGGCTGGTGCAGGTGCCCTGCATCGAGCGCAACGGGCTGGGCGCGATCAAGGCGGTGTCGGCGGCTTCGCTGGCACTGCGCGGGGACGGCACCCATTTCATGCCGCTCGACAATTGCATCGAGGCGATGCGGCAGACCGGCCTCGACATGAACACGAAATACAAGGAAACGAGCCTGGGCGGGCTGGCGGTGAACCTGCCGCAATGCTGATCGGGGCTGAGGATCGAGCACGGAACCCAAATTCCTGAAAGCAATCCGAAAAGAGAAACTTGTTCCTCTTCTGGCACGGGTTTCATCCGTCTGGACGATCCTGACGGCGTTTGCAGGCGCCAGGTCCGTCCAGAGGACGGATATCCACACCAGGGCGCTGTCGAAAGCCTCGGCCCCGGCACCGCTGAAGAGGTCGAACCGGTATTCGTGACCGAGAGCCGACCGAGGAGCACCCTGCCCATGAGCCATTCCCGTTCCGGCGCAGGTGACGCGAAGCTTGACAGCGGTCAGCCCGGACCAGGTCGGCCCCGTTCCGGGGCAGCGGGCAATCGGAGGCAGGGGCGGGGCGGGGCCTTCAGCGGGCCCGCACGGTGTCGCCAGGCAGGAACACCGGCTCCAGCCGCACCACGTCGACGGTCAGTTCATTGGCCACCATCATCTCGGCGGCGCGGCGGCCGATCTTGCCGCGCTTGCTGTCCATGGTGGCGATGCGCATCGGCAACCCGTCCAGCACCTCGAAGGAATTGAAGCCGGCCATGCCGATCTTGCCGGGGATGTCCCGGCCCGTTTCGAGGCAACAGAGCAGACCTCCGGCGGCATTCATATCCGTGTTGTAATAGAGGAAATCGAGATCCGGGCTGCGATCGAGCAGGGCCCGCGTCATGTTGCGCCCGGTCCCGAAGCCCGATGCACCGTCATAGAAGATCTCGTCCGCAAGGCTGAGCCCGGACTCGGCCAGCGCCGCCTTGAAGCCGCGATAGCGTTTCTGCGCGCGGGCATCGGCGATGGAACTGGACCCCAGATAACCGATCTTCCGATAGCCGCGCGCCACGATCTCGGCCGCCATGGCGCGCCCCGCCGCTTCGTGGCTGATGCCCACCGCTGCCGCCACCGGCGCGCCGTCCACATCCATCACCTCGACCACCGGGACGCCCGCATTGCGCATCATCGCCCGCGCTGCATCCGTGTGTTCCAGACCCGCCACGATCAGCCCCGAGGGCCGCCATGACAGCATTTCGTAGATCACCTTTTCCTCGCGCGCGGGATCGTATTGCGAGGTGCCGACGACCGGCTGCAATTCCGTGCGGTCCAGCACTTCCCCGATGCCGTGCAGCACATCGGGGAACACCATGTTGGAGAGCGAGGGGATCACCACGCCCACGAGATTGACGCGGTTCGACGCCAGCGCCCCCGCGATCTTGTTGGGCACATAGCCGAGACTGCGCGCGGCCTCGAAGACCCGTTCCCGCGTCCGCTCCGAGACATCGCCACGGTTGCGCAGCACGCGGCTGACGGTCATTTCGCTGACGCCCGCCGCGTCCGCCACGTCTCTCAAGGTCATCTGGGGTTTGCCGTCGAAGGGGTTGCGTCCGCGCAATGGAGGCGTCCTTTGGTCATTTGCCGGATGATAGGCCCGCGAGCGTCCGTTCCGCAAGCGCTTGCGGCAGCGGCACATTTCCCGCAAAACAGGCGTGGACGGCCCCGTGGCTCAACTGGATAGAGCAATCCCCTCCTAAGGGATAGGTTGCAGGTTCAAGTCCTGCCGGGGTCACCATGTCACCAGAAGGGATGGTGTTTCGTCAGGGGCTTGCGACGGACGCAGCGGAAGCGCCTGTGTCAAACGGTCCGATTTCCGGAATTCAGATCACCGGCGGCGGGGCTGTCCGACACCAGGTGCAGCCGTGGCTGGCTTGTCGCGTCACTTCACGCCGGCGCGCAGGAAGGCCTGCACGAATTGCTTCTGGAACAGAAGAAACAAGATCAACAGGGGGGCTATGACGATCAGCGTGGCCGCCGAGATCACCGAGATGTTCACGCCGTTTTCCGGCGCGGCAAACAAGGACAGGCCCACGGTCAGGGGGCGCGTCGCTGCGGTGTTCGTGACGATCAGCGGCCACAGGAAATTGTTCCAGTGTGTCGAGATCGAGACCAGCGCATAGGCAAGGTAGGTCGGTCGCGCCGCCGGCACATAGACCCGCCACAGCACCCCCAGAAGCGAGCAGCCTTCGACGCGGGCGGCCTCGTCCAGCTCCTTCGGGACCGATTTGAAGGCCTGCCGCATCAGGAAGATGCCGAAGGCCGAGGCCATGTAGGGTGCGCCGATGCCCGCGATCGTGTCGAGCAGGCCGAGGGTCACGGCGACGCGGTAATTCTCGACAATCAGAACCTCGGGCAGGATGAAAAGCTGCATCAGCACGAGGATGAACACGGCATTGCGCCCGCGAAAGGCAACCTGCGCGAAGGCGTAGCCTGCCAGCGTCGTCAGGATGAACTGGCCGATCAGGATCGAGGTCACCAGCAGGAAGCTGTTGAACGCGTAGCGCAACCAGGGTGCGCCGGTCCACGCGGTTCGGAAGTTTTCCAGCGTCAAGGACGCGGTGATGTCGAAGCGCATCGCGTCGGTCGGGCTGTGGAACGCCGCCCAGATCGCGAACAGAAGCGGCGAGATCCACAAGATCGCCACCAAGATGGCCAGCGCCGATTCCAGGTTTCGCTGCACCGCGCTCATCGGTAATGCGTCCTGCGATCCAGCACGAGGAACTGGATCGCGGCCAGCGTGGCCAGCACCAGCAAGACAAGCACCGTCATCGCGGCGGCCGAGGGCGCATCGAAGAACGCAAAGGCGTTTTCCCAGATGTAGTAGAGGATCAGCTTGGACGCATCGTTCGGCCCGCCCTTGGTCAGGATGAACAGATGGTCGATGAGCTTGACGGAATTGATCATGGCGTTGACGAGGATGAAAAGCGTCGTCGGCATCAACAGCGGCAGGACCACGCGGCGGGTATAGGTCCAGCGGCTTGCGCCCTCGATATCGGCGGCTTCCTTCAGGTCGGGCGGGATGGTCTGAAGCGCGGCGAGGTAGAAGATCATGAAGAACCCGGACTCCTTCCAGATCGTGACCACGCAGACCGCCCAGAGCGCGGTGTCAGGCTGACCCAGCCAATTGACCGAGGGCGCGCCGAAAAGCCCCCCGATCCGGTCAAGCACGCCGAAGCCGGGCGTGTAGAAATAGAGCCACAGGTTCGCCGCGGCGATCATCGGCAACATGGTGGGCGTGAAATACGCGGTGCGCACGAAACTGCGCGCGGGGATCTTCGCATTCGCCCAGAGCGCCATGACCAGTGCGAGGGCGATCGAGACCGGGATCGTGACGGCTGCATAGAACAGATTGTTGTGCACGGCGGTGAGGAAGGTCGGATCCGAGAAGAGATCGGTGTAGTTGCCCAGCGCCACGAATTCGGACGGGTTGCGTCGGGTGCCGCGCGAAAACAGGCTCGTCCAGACCGATGCCACCGACGGATAGAAGGCGAACGTCGTCATCATCGCCAGCGCAGGCGCCAAAAGGAGCCATCCGTGGATGGCACGACGGCGGCGGGCAAGCGTGAAGGGATCTGCGGCCACGGCGGGGACTTTCGCGGAACGGGGACAGGCGCCGGGGTCAACCCGGCGCCCGAAGGGGTGTTACTGGTAGTCGGCCAGCAGACGCTCGGCGGCGGCCTGCGCCTCGGCCAGCGCGTCGCCCGGGGCTTGCGTGCCGGTCAGCGCGGCCTGGATCGCGTTGTTGAGCCCCTCGCGGACGCGCGCCGTCTGGAAGGTCGAGAACTCGGCCACCGCGTATTCAAGCTGATCGCGGGCAACCAGCGCGGCAGGGAAATCCGCCGCATAGGCCTGAAGCGCCTCGGTCTCGTAGGCGGCGGGCGAGACGCCCATGTAGCCGGTGGCGATGGACCAGCGCGCGGCCTGATCGGGCTGGGTCATGAACCGGATCAGACGCACCGCAGCCTGACGCTCGGCGTCGGTGGCATTTTCGAACAGGTAGAAATTGCCGCCGCCGGTGGGCGACCCCGGGCGGACATTGCCGGGCAGCATGGCGACGCCGAAATCGAAGGTGGCGTCGTTGCGCACGGCGGTCAGGTTGCCGGTGGAGTGCCACATCATCGCCGTCTGCCCTTCGAGGAAGGCCTGGCGCAACGTGCCCCATTCGACGGTGCCCTCTGGCATGATGCCATGCTCGGTCGCAAGATCGCGCCAGAATTCCAGTGTCTCGACCACGGCCGCGTCGTCGAAATAGGTCGTCAGACCGTCATTCGACATCAGCTCCATGCCGTTCTGGATCGCCAGCGCCTGGAACATCCAGTAGGGGTAGCCGGTGGACGGGATCATCAGGCCCCAGCGGTCATCGGTGGTCAGCGCCTGACCCATCTCGACCAGTTCGTCCCAGCTGGTCGGCGGCGCTTCGGGGTCGAGGCCCGCCGCGCGGAACATGTCCTTGTTGTAGTAGGCGACGATGGTCGAGCGCTGGAACGGGATACCCCAGGTCTGGCCTTCGATACGGCCATTCGCCATCAGCGCAGGATAGAAGCTGTCGAGCCAGGCCTGGTCGTCCTCGCCTTCGATGATCACCTCGAAGGGCACGATCAGGCCCTGGTCGATCAGATCGTAGGCGTCGATCGAGAACAGGACGGCAAGCTGGGCCGGTTCGCCCGAGTTCAGCGCCGACAGCGCGCGGATGCGGGTGTCGTCGTAATTGCCGGAATAGATCGCGGTCACGTCGACATCGGGGTTCGCCGCCTCGAAATCCGCGACGATGCCGTCGACGACCTCGGTCAGCGGGCCGCCCACGGCGATCGGGTAATACATCGTCAGTTCGGTCTGGGCGAAGGCCGGATTGACAACCAGCGCGCTGGCGCCAAGCATCAGGCCTGCAGTGGTAGTGCGGAACATGGGGTATCCTCTTCGCTTCTGATGTGGGTGGGGTGCCTTTCGGCTATCGCGAGGCGGCGGTTTGGCGATTCCCGTCTCGCAATACTGCGGGGTCCTTTTCGGTCCGGGCGTCCTGCCCGTCGAAAAGGACCCGACATTCGGGTGGTAGCGTCAGGTCGATGGTCTGGCCGACCGCGTGGTGGGCCGGTCCGTCGAGGATCAGACCAAGGCCACGGGCCTGCGGGTGATCGAGAAACAACCGCGTATGCCCGCCGAGGAATTCGATGCCGGACACAATCGCCGTCAGGTCCGGGGCGATGCCTGCGCCGGACGCGCGGATATGTTCCAAACGGACGCCGATGCTCCCGCCGTCTGGCGACCCCAGCGCGGCCGCCTCGATCACCGCCATCGGCGGGTCGCCGACGAACTCGGCGGCGAAGACGTTGACCGGTCGCTCATAGAGAGCCTGCGGGGTGCCCGATTGCACGATGCGTCCGTCGCGCATCAAGATCACCACGTCCGACAGGCTCATCGCCTCGGACTGATCATGGGTGACGTAAACGACGGTCAGGCCCAGTCGCCGCTGCAGCGCCTTGATGTCGCGGCGCACGGAATGGCGCAGCTTGGCGTCAAGGTTCGACAACGGCTCGTCCATCAGGCACAACGGGTGGCGCGACACGACGGCGCGCGCCAGCGCGACGCGCTGCCGCTGCCCACCGGAAAGCTCCGAGGGTTTGCGCCGCTCGTAGCCTTCAAGGCCGACCATGGCCACCGCCTCGGCCAGTTGACGGGCGCGGTCGGCAGCGGGCACACGGCGCACCTTGAGGCCGAACTGGATATTCTCGGCCACCGAAAGATGCGGGAAGAGCGCGTAGGACTGGAACACCATCGAGAGCCCGCGCTTGGACGCGGGCGCATGGGTCACGTCACATCCGTCGATCAAGATCATGCCCGTCTCGGGCGTCTCGAGCCCTGCAAGCAGCCGCAGCAGGGTCGACTTCCCACAGCCCGACGGCCCCAGAACCGACACGAAGGCACCACGCGGCACCGACAGCGAAACGCCCGCGACACCGCCCTGCCCGCCCCATTGCCGGGTGACATCTTGGAACTCGACGAAGGGCGCCGCGCCGGTGTCCGGGCCCATGCCCATGCCCATGCTCATGCCGCGCACTCCTCGCGCGAGATGACGAGCGATCCGGGCAGTCCGGCGAGCATGGGATGATAGGCGGCCTCCGGCATTTCGTCGATCACGACCAGATCCGCGTCCGACAGGCTGCCCCCCACGGCTGCCGCCCGCCGCCCGAATTTCGACCGGTCGGCGATCAGGACGGATCGCCGCGCGTTCCGCCGCATCTGTTCCCGGGCCCGCACCTCGTTCTCCTGGAAATCGAGCAGGCTTCCATCCGGGTCGATGCCGCCAACGCCGTAGATGGCGAAGTCCGCCCGGTATTTCGCGAACAGCAGGCTCGCCTCCGTGTCGATGAAATCGAGGTCGGGCAGGCGCAACTCGCCGCCGGGAAGGATCAGGCGGTTGCCGGGCTGCGACGACAGCGCCAGCGCGGCATGCATGTTGTTGGTGATGACCGTCAGGCCGTCATGGCCGGCGAGCGCCTCGGCAACGAGGGTCAGCGTCGTGCCGATCGAGATGAAGACGGTCGCCCCGTCGGGCACAAGCGCGGCCACCGCACCGGCCATCGAGCGCTTGGCCTCGTAATTGAGGACCGCGCGCTGGCCATAGGGCATGTTGATCCGGTCACCGATGAACTCGGCCCCGCCATGCAGGCGGCGCAATCTCGATTCCTCGCATAGCTGGTTGATGTCGCGGCGGATCGTGTGCGGCGAGACGCGCAGCTCTTCGGACAGGGCCTCGACCGTGACGCGCCCGTCGCGTCGTGCCAGTTCGAGGATATGCGCGCGCCGATCCATGGAACTTGCCTCCTTCCGCTTCACCGATTCTCATTTGAGCAGGATTCGATGACAATTCTGCGAATAGCCTGCTCGAATGAGCGATTTCGGGCGGATGCGTGGCGTCTCTTGCCGTGATCTCAACGGGTTGGTGTGTCCCGACAGCGTGTGAGGTTGCGCCCGCGTCACCTTGGCATCGCGCGCGGCAAGGCACGGCAAGGCACGGCACGGCAAGGCACGGCACGGGTCAACGCCAAGGGGCGGGCTGTCGTCGCGCCTGCGGCTCCCTGCCCGTGGATGGACAACCAGAGATCTCGCGGTCGACCCAGATCAGGGCGCGCGCGCAAGGGCGACGACCGACGCTTTCAGAACCGCGAGAAAGCGTTCCAGGTCGCTTCGACTGATGCCGCTCATCTTGGCGCGGCTGGTGGATTGCTCGATGAAGGCGGCGACGCCTTCCGGCGTCTGGGTCCCCGGCGGCAGTTCGGCGCGCAGCATGTCGCACAGCACGGCCTGCTTGCGCCCGACCCCCCTGAGGGAGGCCGCGACCGAGGCGGGGCCCATGCCCGTCTCGAAATCCGCCGCGTCCGGCATCATCTGGCACAATTCATACATCGGCCAGACGGCAATCTCGAAATAGGCGTCGAGTTTCCCCGCCAGATCGGATCGTTTCGCGAAGGCCGCGTCCAGGTCACGCGCAAGGCGCGTTATCATGTGGTCGATTCCGGCTGCCATGACCCCGTCCTTGTCGCTGAACCGGTCATAGAGCGTCTGCCGCGACACGCCCACCGCGCGCGCGATATCGGCCATGGTCGTCCGCTTCATGCCGTAGCGGGCCACCACGGCCATTGTCGCGTCGAAGAAGGAAGCGTCGTCCAGATCCATGATCTTCTCTAATGGGAAGAGTTCGGGAAATTCAATCTTTACGACTTGACAATTATCGACGGTATGTAAAGTTGTCTGTCGACAGGGATCACCCAAGAGTTTTCGACATGCAGTTTACGGTCAATGGAACCCCCCGCACCGTAGAGGCCACGCCCGACACGCCGCTTCTGTGGGTCCTGCGCGATGCGCTTGGGCTCATGGGGACGAAGTATGGTTGCGGCATCGCGCAATGCGGTGCCTGCACGGTCCATATCGACGGGCTGGCGGCGCGCGCCTGCCAGGTGCCTGTCGGAACGCTGGAAGGCGCTGCCGTGCTGACCATCGAGGGGCTGGCCGAGGCGGGCACTCTACATCCGGTGCAGGAGGCGTGGATCGAGACGCAGGTGGCCCAGTGCGGTTACTGCCAGTCCGGACAGATCATGCAGGCGGCCTCGCTGCTGGCAGGCGATCCGAACCCGACGGACGAGACCATCGACGCGGTGATGTCCGGCAATCTTTGCCGCTGTGGCACCTATCCGCGCATCCGGGCGGCCATCCGCCTTGCGCAAGCCAAGATGGGAGCCTGATCCATGAGCACGCTTGGCACCGTGACCCGCCGCGCATTCCTTGTGGGCACCGCCGTTGTGGGCGGGGCCGCCATCTTCGGCACCTATGCCGTGGCACGGCCCCATGCGAACCCGCTGGCCGACGGCCTGCCTGACGGCGCCGTGGCCTTCAACCCGTGGATCAAGATCGACGGCGAGACGATCACCCTGATCACCTCCCATGCCGATATCGGGCAGGGTGCCACGCACATGCAGGCGATCCTGATGGCGGAAGAGCTCGACCTCGACCTCGACCAGTTCGAGACCGAAGCAGGCCGGCCCGCTGCCGCCTACTACAACACGGCTTTCGCCGACGAGGCGGCCCAAGTCTTCTCGGCACTGACGCCGCTGCCCGCGACAATCCTGCATGCCATGCTTTCGCCGGTGACGAAGCTGATCGGCATCCAGGGCACTGGCGGCTCGACCTCCACGCCAGACAGCTGGATCAAGCTGCGGGCCGCCGCCGCCTCGGCCCGCGAAACGCTGAAGCTTGCCGCAGCGCGGGTGTATGGCGTGGATGCGGCCGACCTGACGACCGAAAGCGGTGCCGTTGTGCTGCCAAGTGGCGAACGGATCCGCTATCAGGACCTTGCCGCCGCCGCTGCCGACATCCGGCCGGTGCAGACCGTCACGCTGCGAACGCCGGAGCAGTGGCGCTATATCGGCCGCCCGTCGGAACGCATCGACATGGTGGCGAAGTCAACCGGCGCGCAGGTCTATGGCATCGACATGGTCGCCGAGGGCATGGTTCACGCGACGCCCGTCACCAATCCCCGCCGCGGCCCGATGCTGGGCTACGACGCGACAGAGGCGCTCGCCATCCCCGGTGTCCGCGATGTGGTCGAAATCACGGGTGGCGTCGCGGTGATCGCCGACGATACATGGTCTGCCTTCAAGGGCGCCCGCGCGCTGCAGTTCGAATGGGGTCCGGCCCCTTATCACGCCGAGCAAGCCGACCACTGGGCCGAAGCGGAGGCGTCGTTCACCCCAGAGCGGCTTCAGGCGACGTGGCGCAATGACGGCGATCTCGACCTTGGCCTTGATGGCACTGTCGTCGAGGCGACCTACAGGGCACCTTACATTGCGCACCAGCCGCTAGAGCCGCTCAACGCATTGGTCACCGTGACGGATGGCGGCATCTACATCGTCGCGGGCCACCAGATGCCAACCAACGTAGGCGGGATCGCAGCAGCCGTGACGGGGCACGATCCCGAGCAGGTCACGTTCCACAACTGCCACTCGGGCGGGTCCTTCGGCCACAGGCTCGAATTCGAGAACATCAAGCGGGCCGTGGAGACAGCAAACCTGATGCGCGGCACGCCGGTGAAACTGACCTTCACGCGCGAAGAGGACTTCCAGCAGGATTTCGGCCGCCATCTTGCCGTCGCGCGCGCCCGCGGTGCGGTCGGCGACGGCCGCGTGACGGCCATCGACATGGAAATCGCCGCGGCCTCGGTCCTGACCGAGCAGGGCCAGAGGTCGGGCCTTCCGCCCACCGGCCCGGACAGCCAGATCGTGGCCGGGGTCTTTGACGCGCCCTATGGCAATATCGGCAATTTCCGGGTGCGGGGCTACGCCGTGCCCAACCTTGCGCCGACCTCCAGCTGGCGGTCGGTGGGCGCGTCCTATGGTGGGTTTCTCATCGAGACCTTCGTGGACGAACTGATCCACGCGGCAGGCGCGGACCCGGTCCGGGAACGGCTGCGGATGATCGACGATCCGGTCTCGCGCGCGGTGCTGGAATCCTGTGCCGAGATGGCGGGCTGGACCGGCCCGGATCGCGGCAATGGCCGCTTTGCCGGGGTGGCCCTTGTGCGCAGCTTCGGCGTGCCGGTGGCGGAGATCGTCGAACTGGAGATGACCGCCCGCGGGATCAGGCTGCACGATGTCTGGGTGGTGGCCGATCCGGGCACCGTGGTGGACCCGGTCAATATCGAGAACCAGATCCAGGGCGGGGTGGTCTGGGGACTTGGCCATGCGATGAACTCGGAGCTCACCTACCGCGACGGGAGGGCCGAACAGACCAATTACCACGCCGCCGAGGGCATGCGGCTGTATCACTGCCCCGCGATCCATGTTCGCACGCTGGAAACCAACCCGCACATACGCGGCATTGGCGAACCTCCTGTCCCGCCTGCGTTCCCGGCCCTTGGCAATGCCATCTTCGCGGCCACCGGCCAGCGCCTGCGCGAAACGCCCTTCAACAAGTTCGTCGATTTCGTTTGAGGCGGAGAAAGGAAGCCATGAGACATCATTCCGCCCGTGCCGGTGCCGGTGCCGGTGCCGCCCTTCTGATCGCGGCACTGCCGATGCTTGCGCATGGCGAAGGTGAAAGCGTCATCATTCAGCCACCAGATACCGCCACCCGCGAAGACGGACTCGCCGCATTCGACCGCATTTTCGAAGTGACCTCTCACCCCCGGTGCAGCAACTGCCATGTCGGTGCCGACAATATCCCGATGTGGTCGGGTCCGACCTATGGCGAGGCACGATCTCACGGGATGAACATCAACGCAGGCGAAAGCCGGATCGGGGCGGAAACTCTGCCCTGTTCGACCTGCCATGCCTACAACGACCAGGCGGGCGGCAACGACATCGCCCATGCCGCGCCGCAAGTCGCGATGACCTGGCAACTGCCACCCGTGGAGGCCGCATGGTTCGGACAGACCGCTACCTATGTCTGCGACCAGTTGCGCGACCCGGACCGGAACGGCGGGCGCGACATGCTGGAACTGGCAGAGCATCTGGGACACGACGTCATCCTGCATTGGGCCTGGACCCCGGGCGGCGGACGGGAACCGGCTCCCTACAGCCTTCAGGACCATGTCGACGACCTTCTGATCTGGGGCGTGGCGGGAATGCCCTGTCCGGAGGACGACTGACATGAAAATCGCAGGCTACGCCCTTCTGCTCGACGCAGCGCTTCAGGTGGCGGCAGTCGCTGCGGCCGGGTTTCCGGGCGGCACGCTGCCTTTGCTGATCGCCGCCGCGATCTACGTGCTGCTGTCCGCCGGATTGGCCCGCGGCATGATGTGGGTCGCCTGGCTCGCCTTCATCGTCGTGATCGTCGGAAGTGCCGCCACGATCTCCGGCCTTTTCGCCCCGTCGCCGATGCCCGATTGGGCCTTGTGGGGGGGGCTGGCGGCGAATGTCGCCGCTTTGGTACTTCTGTTCGGCGCCATCTGGAGCGGTCCGAAGTCCGGGTCCGTGCAGTAACGATCACCAACAGGAAAAGACGTCGTCCCGATGTCCTGGGAGGATCGACTGGCGGCTGCGCAACAGCACTTTCACGCCACGGCTGCGGGTGTATTCACGCCGCTTCGCCACTCATGCCCGAAATCGCCTGGATCAGGCTGTCCTCGGTCACTTCGGCGGCGCTGAACTCCCGCACGATCCGGCCGTGATGCATTGCCACGATCCGGTCGGAGACATGCAGCATCTCGGGCATCTCCGACGAGATCACGATCACGGCGTAGCCTTGTTTCGCGAGGTCGCGCAACAGATTGTGGATTTCGGCCTTGCTGCCGACGTCGATGCCGCGCGTGGGTTCGTCGACGATAAGAACCTCGGGCTTCATCGACAGCCATTTTCCGATCACGATCTTCTGCTGGTTGCCGCCCGACAGGTTGCCGACGACGGTGCGCCAGCTTGGCGCCTTGATCTCCAGACGGTCACGGTAGTGATCGTAGATCCTGGCCTCGGCCCCGTCTGCCACGAAGGGACCGGTGGAAAGGTCACCGACCTGCGGCAATGTCATGTTGGCGCGACAGTTCATGCCCAGGATCAGCCCCTGTTCCTTGCGGCTTTCCGGCACCAGAGAAATGCCATTGGCGATCGCGTCGATGGGCGACGTGACAGTGACCTCCTTGCCCTTCAGGATGATCCGCCCCGCGGTCGGCTTGCGCAGGCCGAACAGTGTCTCGGCGATCTCGGTCCGGCCGGCACCGACGAGGCCGTAGAAGCCCAGAACCTCGCCCTGTCGCACTTCAAAGGTCGCGTCCTGGAACAACGTCCCGCAGCTCAACCCCTCGACCCGCAAGGCAACCTCGCCGGTTTCGACATGCGCGAAATTTCGCGTCAGGTCGAGCGAGCGGCCGATCATCATCTGCGTGACCTCGTCCTCGTTTGTCGCGGCAGTGTCGAGCGTGCCGCGATAGGAGCCATCGCGCAACACGGAGATGCGGTCGGTGATCTTGAATATCTCTTCCATCCGATGGGAGATGTAGATGATGCCGACGCCCTGCGCCTTGAGATTGGCGATCACGTCGAACAGCACGACCTTTTCGCTGTCGGTCAGCGATGCGGTGGGCTCGTCGAAGATCACCGCCTTGGCCGCGACCGTCAGTGACCGCGCAATCTCGACCATCTGCTGGTTGGCGATGGACAGATCGCCCACGATGGTGCGCGCGTTGAACTTGACCTTGAGCTTGGCGAGGATCTCGTCCGTGCGGGCATAGAGCGTGGCCCAGTCGACACGTCCGAACCCCTTGGTGGGCAATTCGCCGAGATAGACGTTCTCCGCCACCGAAAGCTCCTCGGCAAGGCTCAGTTCCTGGTGGATGAACATCACGCCTTGCGCCTTGGCCTCCAACGGTCCTTTCAGCACCGTCTCGCGCTCCTCGATGAAGATGCGGCCCTCGTCCGGTTGATGAATACCGCCAAGCACCTTCATCAGCGTGGATTTTCCGGCCCCGTTCTCGCCCATCAGGGCGTGGACCTCGCCGGGCATGACGGTGAAGCTGACGCCATCGAGCGCGCGGACGCCCGGAAAGGTCTTGACGATGCCATCGAGGCGCAACGCCGGTGTCTGTTCGGTCATACTCTCAACTCCCCTGCGCCCTTGCGGTTCAACTGTCGATCCAGAAGCAGCACGACGATCAGGATCGTGCCGATGACAAGGTTCACGGTCTCGCTCTGGGCACCGATATGACCCAACCCCTTGCGCAGCAACTGGATCGCGATGACCCCGCCCAGCGTGCCGAGGATCGTGCCGGACCCGCCGCTGAGCTTGGTTCCGCCAAGAACGACGGCGGTGATGGCCCAAAGCTCGAACAGCATCCCGTCATTGGGATTGACCGAGCCGGACCCGGAATAGAACACCACCGCCGACAATGCGGCAAGGCCGCCGATCAAGACGAAGTTGATCACCATGTGCGGCCCCACGCGAATGCCGGCATTGACCGCCGCCTCGCGGTTATCGCCGATGGCATAGGCGTTGCGGCCATGGACCGTGCGCGTCATCACCAGCCAGACGATCGCCACCACGGCCAGAAAAACGATGGCCGGGGTCTGCAACCCAAGGATGCTGGCCTCGGCCAGATCGACCATGGTCCAGTTGAGGTGAAAGGTCGGGTTCTCGCCGTTATACATGAAGACCAGCCCGCGATAACCAAGCATGGCACCGAGCGTCACGATGAAGGCGTCGACCCCTGTCTTCCAGACGATCAGGCCATTGATCAGGCCCAGCACGCATCCGGTCAGCAGGGCGAGGCCCCAGGCCAGCGGGATCGCGCCATCGCCCATTGCCGCCATGAAGGGCCAGTTCATGGCATCGAGCATCACGATCCCGGCCAGCGCGTAGGTCGCCCCCACCGACAGGTCGATGTTGCCGTTGATCATGATCACCGTCATGCCCACCGCGATTATCCCGATCGGCGCCGACTGCTTGAGCAGGAGCAGCATGTTGTTGAGATCCATGAACGCGCTGTTCGAGAGCGAAAAGATGTCTCCCGCGACGGAGAAGAAGATCAACTCCATCACGATGAACGCCCAGATCGCGCCGTGCTTGAACAAGGTCTTGAGGCGGTCGGATTCCATGATGCCCTCCCTCAGGCGATTGCTGACCAGAGCTTGCCGCGCTTGGCTGCGATATCGAGCCAAACGGCCAGGATGATGATGATCCAGGTCACGACGTATTGGACGTAGAACTGCAGCCCCGCGAGCAGCAGGCCGTTCTGAATGAAGCCCAGGATCAACACGCCGATCACCGTCTTGAAGATCGTGCCCGACCCGCCCAGCAGCGACGCGCCCCCCAGGATCACGGCGGCCAGAACTTCAAGCTCCATGCCTTGACCCACGGTGTTTTGTGCTCCCATCGTGCGGCTGGCCTGAATCAGACCCGCAATTGCCACGCACAAGGCAGAGATGATGTAGGTCATGAACACCACCCGTGCCCGCGGGATGCCCGAAAACGTCGCCGCCGTTCCGTTGCCGCCCACGGCATAGACCTTGCGACCGAAGGGCGTTCTGGCCAGCAAGATGCCGAGCACCGCCGCGAGCCCCGCGAAGATCAGCACAGGGATCGGGATGCCCAGCGCCGAGCCGCGTCCGAAAACGCCGAACCAGGTCGCGGTCTGGTTGGCAATGTCCATGTTCTGCCCGCCCGAATAGGTCAGCGTCAGGCCATGGATCGCCGACAGCATGCCAAGCGTCACGATCAGCGAATTGAGCCTGAGATAGCCGATCAGGAAACCATTGATAGCCCCCAGCGTCAGTGTCATCGCGAACATGGCCGGGATCGCAAGTGCCGGTCCGAAGGCCGGGTTCTCGTGCAGGTCGAGGACCACGATAGCCGAGAAGGACAACATCGACCCGACCGAAAGGTCGAGATTGCCGCCGATCACCACGAAGGTGACACCCAGCGCCATGACCCCCAGAATGGCCGAGGATCGGACCACGCCGAACAGGTTGCCGGGGTCGATGAATCGCGGGTTCCACAAGGCGAACCCGACCATGAACACGACGAACGCGATCAGGATGCCCTGACGCGCGAGCGTGCCGCCCAAGGATTTCAAAGCCGCATCGGCCATGTTTCGTCCTCCCTTGCCAAGTGCAAGCATTGCACCTCGCCTGCCCTTTTTCCGGTCGTCCTGCGCCGCCTCCTCCGCGACGCCGGTCGCCTCAGACCAATGTCATGCCACCGTCGATCATCACGATCTGACCGGTCATGTAGTCGCTCGCCCGTGAGGCGAGGAATGTCGTCGTGCCGGTCACGTCCGAGGGCCGCGCCACACGGCCGCGCAGGATGTCGGCGGAAAACTCTTCCATCGCCTGTCCGGGGCGATCGGACGCGCCGATCTGCATCAGATCACGGTCGACCTGGTCCCACATTTCGGTAGCGACGACGCCGGGCGCGAAGCCTGTGACGGTGATGTCATGGCGTGCGAGGTCGCGTGCGGCCGACTGGGTCAGGCTGACCACCGCCCATTTCGAGGCGCAATAAGGGGCCACGTTGTCGAACCCCTGCCGCGATGCGATCGAGGCGGTGTTGACGATCTTGCCCCCTCCGCCTTGCGCGATCATCTGGCGCGCAGCCTCCTGAATGCCGATCATGCAGCCCAAGCCATTGATATCCATGATATGGTGCCAGTTCTCCTCGGTCACGTCGAGAAAGCTCATCGGCTTGTTCACACCCGCGTTGTTGAACATCACGTCGAGCCGCCCGAAGGCCTCGACCGTTCTCGCGATCATCTCCCGCACCTGCAAACGGTCGCGGACATCGACGCTTGCCGAGATCGCGGCATCGCCGTGCCGATCGGGTCGCGCGCGGTTCGCCTCCGCCACCTCGGCGACCTGCGCGGCGTTCAGGTCAGCAAAGCACACCTTCGCCCCGCCATCCAGAAGCGCCTCGCCGATCGCGCGCCCGATACCGCGGGCGGCCCCCGTGACGATGCACACGCGATCTTCCACTCCCTGGAGTTCGGCCACGGCATGTTCCTTTTACGGTAATGTGCTTGTTTGCCGGAATGGCGGGGCCAGCCGAAACCGGCCGCCCCCGCCCTCGGAGAGAAAGATCAGAACACCGGGCGGGTGAATTCGCCCATGTTGTCTTGCGTAATTTTTGGCGTGTCGAAGTAGTTGAGGAACGGCACCTCCTCGCCAGCCAGGAGGTCGAGCGCGGTCTGCAACGCAGCCTCGGCGTCATCGACCGGCGACTGGTAGATCGAACCCCAGTATTCGCCCCGCTCCATCGCGTCATAGCCAACCGCGAAGTTGGTTGCGCCAACGAAGACAATGCCTTCGGCACGGCCAGCGGCAAGTGCGGCGTTCAACGCGCCCGCCCCCATGTTGTCATCGCCGGAATAAACGCCGTCGATGTCGTCATACTGCACCAGGAAAGCCTCCATGACGCGCTGCGCATCCTCGCGGTTCCAGTTGCCCGGCTGGCTTTCGACGAGGGTGACGTTCGGGCAGACCTCGGGCAGACGCTCCTGGAAGCCCTCGGACCGCTCGATGGCGGTGGTGTAGCCGGGCTGGCCCGTGATCTCGACGATCTGCGCCTCGTTCTCGATGCCAAGTTCCTCGAAGCGCGAGCACATGATCTCGGCGGCACGGCGACCTTGGGTAACGTTGTCGGGCCCCGAGAAGGCCGACACGAAATCAAAGCCTTCCTCGGCGATGTTCGAATTGGTGATGACCACCGGGATACCAGCCTGGAACGCTTCGCGCACGGCCGGGATGACGGCCTGACCGTTGGTTGGCCAGATGATCATCGCATCCACATCCTGCTGGACGAGGTCCTGGATTTGCGCGAGCTGGCGGGCCACGTCACCGCCGGCGTCAAGCACCACGACGCGGACGTCGGGGTTGGCCTCGGCCGCAGCGATGAAAGCTTGCTCGTAAGTGGTCTGGTAGCTGTCCACGCCAACGTTGTTCTGCGTGATGCCGATGGTGATAGATTGTGCGGCCGCACCGGTGGCAAACATCGCGGTGCCGCAGGCAAGCGCGATCTTGGTCGTTCTCATCATGTCGTTTCCTCCCTTGAGATGGTGGATCGTCACGGCCCCTCCAGGCCCGGGGAATCACCCGTTGCAATCCTCGGTACAGGAAACCGGGTTTTCCAACGCGCTGATCTACCATTTTTATCCATAATGGATGTATTAGGGTCCAAAATGGATGGCTTTGGCCTATCGAACGGATATCAATCTGAACAATGACAGGGAGGACCGCCAATGACCCACCCCCCACGACGCGGGGCCACGCGCCAACAGCAGGACATGATGCTCGAGCACGCTGCACAGAATATCCGATCTGGACGTAATTCGGCGCGGCCCGCCACGACGCGGCCCGCGGCCGAGCTTGAACGCGTCGTCGGGTTCCTGACCGATGTCTGCACCGAGATCGACGCCGCGCTGGACCCGAACACGCCCAATCCGCATCTCAACATGATCCTGCACCTCTTGCATGGGCATCTGGAAGGCCGACAGGTCTCCGCGTCGTCTATGGTGTCGGCCTCTGGCGTGCCCTACGCGACCGCGATGCGCAAGCTGGCCGATATCCAGTCAGCGGGCCTTGTGGAACAGCGGCCACGCACACGCACCGGCAAAAGCTTCTCGCTGCATCCCAGCCAGCCGCTTCTGGACCGATTCGCGCAGATCGCCGATCGCATCGACCGGATCGCATGCGAAACCTTCGGCGCCACGCCCGGCACGGCAGAGGCGCAGGATTACTTCTTCGGTGGTTCCTACGTGCAGGGGGCGACGGCTATCGCCCCGCCCACGGTCCTGCCGCACCCCCTGAAACTGGCTGGCGGGCTCCGCATTCTTGTCCATGGCGATCCCACCTTCATGGTGATGGAAAACCTCAAACGGCAGTTCGAACAGATTGTGGGCACCGGCATCCATCAGCGCGCCTTTTCAATCGACCGCCTGCGCGAAGAGGCGCTGCGCAACGCCGCCCGGAAAAAGAGCAGCTACGATCTGATCGCCGTGGATCTGCCCTGGATCGGAGAATTCGCCGCAGGCGACATGATCCACAAGCTCGACGACGTGATGGATGTCGGGCGGCTGGACCCATCGGATTTCCACACTGCCGGCTGGCGCGGCACCCACTGGAACGGCGCGCCCTATGGCGTGCCCAGCCAGACCACGCCCGAACTGATGTTCTGCCGCCGCGACTGGTTCGCGCAAGACGGCCTGGACCTGCCAGCGACCACAGATGCCGTTCTTGCGGCGGCGCGTCACTTCCACGATCCGCGCAATGGCCGCTACGGGGTGGCATGGAACGCGGCGCGCGGCACGGCGCTGGGGCACACGTTCATGATGACCTGCGCGGCCTTCGGCCAGCCGATCATCGACCTGCAGCCCGTCGCCGGCGGGTTCGACACCGATCTGCTGGCTCGTGGCGGCCACCGCCCGATGTTCGACACCGACCGCGCCCAGGCGGCAGCCGATTACCTGATGCAACTGCTGCAGCACTCTCCGCCCGATATCCTGTCGATGTCGTGGTACGAGCGGGTCCGGCCCTATGCTGCGGGCAAGGTGGCGATGGCCTATGGCTACACCCTTCTGGCCCCGTATTTCGAGCTGGACCCCACCTGTCCCGCGCATGACAACACCGCCTACCTGCCCCATCCCCACGGACCCGAAGGTGTGCCGATCGCACCGGTGGGAGGCTACGCGCTGTGCATTCCGGCGAACATCGCCGAAGAACGCCTGGACGATGCAATCGAGGCGCTGATCACCTTCACCTCGCCCGCCGCGCAAAAGCTCTATGCCCAGAACGGCAGCCGAACGGTGCCGCGCTACTCGGTCGGCGCCGACCCTGAGCTGCGCCGCCTGTCACCCGTCTTCGAGACTGTGGACCAGATGTCATGGCGCGACGAATTGCAGTTCTGGCCGCGGCCACCGATCCCGAAAATCTCCGACATCATTCATGTCTGCGGTCACGAACTGCACGACATGCTCCGGGGCATCGTCACGCCGAAACAGGCGCTCGCCCGTGTGCAGGCGCGCGCCGAGGAGATCTTGCATACACCCGTCCATTAGGGAGGAACACATGGACCCCAATCGCCTGAAGGGAAAGAACATACTGATCACCGGTGCCGCGCGCGGCATGGGTGCCGCAAACGCCGAGGCCTTTGCGGCGCAGGGCGCCAATGTGTGCCTTGGCGATCTCGACCTGAACACCGCGCAGGAAGTGGCGGACCGCATCAACGGTGCGGGCAACGGTCAGGCGATCGCGGTCCGGATGGATGTGACCAAGCGCGCGGACAATGCCGGCGCCGTCGCGGCCACCGTCGAGGCCTTTGGTTCGATCAATGTGGGTCTGTTCAACGCCGGCCTGAACAAGCCCCGGTTCTTCATGGATATCGATGAAGACAACTGGGACATGATCATGAACGTCAACACCAAGGCGATGTGGCTGGGCATGCAGGAAACCGCCCGCCAGATGATCGCCCAAGGTCCGCAGGATCATCCCTACAAGATCATCAATGTCGGCTCTATCGCGTCGCGCAAGCCGCTGATCGACGTCACCGTTTATTGCACGTCGAAATACGGCTGCCTGGCGCTTACCCATTGCGGCGCTCTCGCGCTGGCCGAGCACAAGATCAACGTCAACGGCTATGCTCCCGGCGTTGTCGTCACCCCACTGTGGGAGCAACTCGACAAGGATCTGGTCGAGATCGGCTTCAAGCAAAAGGCCGGACAGGCTTACGAAGACATCGTCCGGGACGCTCTGCAGATCAAACGTGTCTCCTACCCCGACGACATCAAGGGCACGGCGTCGTTCCTTGCAAGCGACGACAGCGACTACATGACCGGCCAGATGATCCACATCGACGGCGGCTGGTGCATCCAGTAACGCACTGATTCGAATCAATTAAACCAGAAAAACGGGTGCGCGCGACCGCACCCGGAGGAGGATGCCATGTCTCGCGCCCTGATGCCCAACCTGCTGACGCCGCAGGATCTGAACCCCAACTGGGAGTGGCGCGCGCGCCTGCCCGCCTGGGGCCACACCTCGGTCGATTTCGAGCGCCGGATCGACCATGACCGCCTGCGCCGCTATCGCCTCGCCCGCACGCGGCAGGCGTTGCAGGCGTCGGATGCGGGCACGCTGCTGCTGTTTGACGTCAACAACATCCGCTACGTCTCCGCCACCAAGATCGGCGAATGGGAGCGGGACAAGATGTGCCGCTTCTGCCTGCTGACCGGCGACGACAGCCCCTATGTCTGGGACTTCGGCTCCGCCGCCATGCACCACAAGCTCCATGCCGACTGGCTGGAGCCCGAGCACTGCCTCGCCGGGGTCGTGGGCATGCGCGGGACGATCCCGCCGGAATTCGGCCTGATGAAGAAATACGCGCGTCAGATCGCGGGCCTGATCCGCGACGCAGGCATGGCCGACATGCCGGTGGGCGTGGACTACGCCGAGACCGCCATGTTCCACGCGCTTCAGGAGGAGGGGATCAAGGTGATCGATGGCCAGCAGATCATGCTGGCGGCGCGCGAGATCAAGAACTGGGACGAAATCCAGCTTCTGACCCAGGCCGCGGCCATGGTCGACGGCGTCTACCACATGATCTACGAGGAGCTGAAACCGGGTATCCGCGAGAACGACATCGTCGCGCTGTCCAACAAGATGCTCTACGAGATGGGCTCGGACGACGTGGAGGCGATCAACGCCATCTCGGGCGAACGCTGCAACCCGCATCCGCACAACTTCACCGACCGCTATTTCCGCCCCGGCGACCAGGCCTTCTTCGACATCCTGCAATCCTATCAGGGCTACCGGACCTGCTACTACCGCACCTTCAACATCGGCCGCGCCACGCCGGCGCAAAACGATGCCTATGTGAAGGCGCGCGAATGGATCGACGCGTCCATCGAGATGATCAAGCCCGGCGTTTCCACCGACAAGGTCGCCGCCGTCTGGCCCAAGGCCGAAGAGTTCGGATTTCCCAACGAGGACGCGGCCTTCGGTCTGCAGTTCGGCCACGGGCTTGGCCTCGCGCTCCACGAACGTCCGATCATCAGCCGCGCGGTGTCGCTGGAGCATCCGATGGAAATCCAGACCGGCATGGTCTTCGCACTGGAAACCTACTGCCCGGCGGCCGACGGATATTCCGCCGCACGGATCGAGGAGGAGGTCGTGGTGACCGAAACCGGGGTCGAGGTGATCAGCCTGTTCCCGGCCGAGGATCTGCCGATCGCGAACCGTTACTAAAATGTCGGCCGGGGTTATCACGCTTATCACGCGTGATAACCCCACCCAAGCACATGAAATCCCTACAAAAACAGGATTTCGTTAATCAAATCGAAAGGTTCTGCGCAGGCCCGGCACCGGGGCTGCGCGATGGCGAGACGCCAGGGAACCGGCAGGGAGGACACCATGGCCAAAGCCGCGACGAAGAAGAAATCCAACACCGAGGATTATCTGCGCATGTACCGCCAGATGGTCCGCATCCGCACCTTCGAGGACAACGCCAACCAGCTTTACCTGTCGGCAAAGATGCCCGGCCTGACCCACATGTATTCCGGCGAAGAAGCCGTCGCCGTGGGTATCTGCGAGGCGCTCACCGATGACGACCGCATCACCTCCACCCACCGGGGGCATGGCCATTGCGTCGCCAAGGGGGCGGAGTTCAAGGCGATGTTCTGCGAACTTCTCGGCAAGGAAGAAGGCTATTGCCGGGGCAAGGGCGGGTCGATGCACATCGCCGACCAGAGCCACGGAAACCTTGGGGCGAACGCCATTGTCGGCGGCTCCATGGGGATCGCCACCGGATCGGCGCTGCGGGCGAAATTGCTCGGGCAGGATGACGTGACCGTCTGCTTCTTCGGCGATGGCGCGACCGCGCAGGGCCTGTGGTACGAGGTGATGAACATGGCGGCGCTGTGGCACCTGCCGGTCATCTATGCCTGCGAGAACAACGGTTACTCGGAATACACGAAAACCGAGGAGATCGCCGCCGGTTCGATCACCGCGCGGGCCGAAGCCTTCGGGATCGAGGCGCATCAGGTCGATGGGCAGGATGTGCTGGCGGTCAACGAGTTGACGCAAAAGCTGGTGGCGCGCGCCCGCAAGGGCGAAGGGCCGTTCTTCATGGAACTGATGACCTATCGCTACCATGGCCACCATGTCGGCGACATCAACCGTGAATATTACCGCAGCAAGGGCGAGGAAAAGGAATGGAAGGACAACCGCGATCCGATCATCCGCTTTCGCGGTTACCTCGTCAGCGAGGGGATCGCCACCGAGGACGAGATCGAGGCGATGAACGCCGAGATCGAGAAGGATGCGCGCGAGGCCGTCGCCTACGCCGAGGCGGCCGCGTATCCCGACGCGTCCGAAGTCGACATGCATGTTTACGCAGCCTGAGGAGAGCACCCGATGAGAGAGATCACCCTGTCCCAGGCCGTGAACGAGGCCATCGCCGAGGAAATGCGCCGCGACCCGACCGTGTTCCTGATGGGCGAGGACGTGGCCGAAGCCGGCACGCCGTTCAAGGTGTTGTCGGGTCTTGTAGAAGAATTCGGCACCGCCCGCGTGATCGACACACCGATTTCCGAACCCGGCTTCGTCGGCCTTGCCGTGGGCGCCGCGATGACCGGCGCGCGGCCGATCGTGGACCTGATGTTCGGGGATTTCATCTATCTGGTGATGGATCAGTTGTGCAATCAGGCCGCCAAGCAGCATTACATGTCGGGCGGCAAGCTGTCCGTGCCGATGGTGTTGCGCACCAACATGGGCGCGACGCGGCGGTCGGCGGCGCAGCATTCGCAATCGTTGCAGGCACTTGTGGCCCATATTCCGGGGCTGAAGGTGGCGATGCCCTCTTCGGCCTACGAGGCGAAGGGCCTGATGAAGACGGCCATCCGCGACAACAACCCGGTCGTCATCTTCGAAGACAAGCTGATGTATCAGGACAAGGCAGAGGTGCCGGAGGAGGAATTCCTGATCCCCTTCGGCGTGGCCAATGTGAAACGAGAAGGGCGCGACATCACGCTGATCGCCACGTCGAGCATGGTGCAGGTGGCGGAGAAGGCGGCGGCCATTCTTGCACAAGAAGGTATCGAGGCGGAAGTCATCGACCCGCGCACCATCGTGCCGCTGGACGAGACGACGCTGATCGAGAGCGTGAAGAAGACCAGCCGCGCCATCGTCATCGACGAGGGGCATCAGAGCTATGGCGTGACCTCCGAGATCGCCTCGCGTCTCAATGAAAAGGCGTTCTATTACCTCGACGCGCCGGTGACACGGATGGGCGCGATGGACGTGCCGGTGCCCTTCAGCCCCGCGCTGGAGGATCTGACCGTGCCGACGCCCGAGGGCGTGGTGGACATGGCCCGCAAGCTCTGCGCGGGGGAGATGGTTCATGCCGCATGATAGAACCTCCGGTTCCGGGCCGCATGATAGAACCTCCGGTTCCGGGCCGCATGACGTGACGATGCCGCAACTGGGCATGGCGCAGGATGCGGGCAAGATCGTGTCCTGGCTGAAGGCACCGGGCGACGCCGTGGCCAAGGGCGACGCCCTGCTGGAGGTGGAGACCGACAAGGCCGTGATGGAGGTGGAGGCGCAGGCCGGTGGTTATCTTACCCACGTCACCGCCGCCGAGGGCGACGATGTGCCGGTGGGGCAGGTCATCGCGCGCATTTCCGACAGCGCCGAGGGGGATGGTCCCGCGCCCGCGAAACCCGCGCCCGACACCGACACCGGGTCCGGGTCCGACACCGGGTCCGAACCCGCGCTGCCGAAGGGCCACGAGATCACCATGCCGCAGCTTGGGATGGCGCAGGATACCGGGTTGCTGGTGAGCTGGCTCAAGGCGCCCGGCGACAAGGTCTCGGCGGACGAGGTGCTGTTCGAGGTGGAGACCGACAAGAGCACGATGGAGGTCGCGGCGGGTCGCGACGGCTGGCTTGCCGCGACGCTGGCGCAGGCGGGCGAGGAGGTGCCGGTAGGCCACCCCGTCGCGATCCTGACGGCGGAGAAGCCGGATGCCCCGGTGGCCCGCTCGGTGAAGGACGCAAACGCCCCGGCGACGGCTTCGCCGACACCAGAGCCCGAGCCGAAGCCCGATCCCAAGACCGAACCGAAGCCCGCGCCAACCGCCCCGGCCAGAGCCGCGCCATCCGCCGCAAAGGCACAAGCCGGCGGCCGCATCCTCGCCTCGCCCAAGGCGCGCAGGCTGGCGCTGGAACAGGGCCTCGACCTTGCGCGGCTGGCCGAGGCAGGGCACCCGCAGCCCTACCATGTCGCCGATCTGGACACCCTGCGCGCCCTGCCGGGTGCCGCGCCGGGGCGCACGGGCGTTGCGAGCCAGCGCCGTCTCACCGCACACTGCACCGCCGAAGGTCTGCAGGCGCTGCTGGGCTGGGCATCGGACGACAGCGGCCTGGGCGATCCCGCCGCGATCCTGGCCGGGCTGGCGGGGGCAAGCCTGGGCGCCGACGCGCCGGTCGATGTCGGCGTCGAACGCTTCGGGCAGGTGCAGGCCTTCACCGTGCCGCCGGGCCGGGCGCTGTCGGCGGTCTGCCCCTCCGACGGCACGCCCGCGCTGGTGCTGCGCGACCTGCGCGGCACGCCTCTGGTCAGCGTCGCGATGGGGGCCGAGGACGTGCCGGTGCTGACCCTCACCGGCGATGGCGCGGGGCTTGCGATCACGCTGGAATGCGCCGCAGACCAGTTCGACGCCCCCGCCGCGATCCGCCTTCTCACCGAATTCGCAGGCCGGGTGGAGCAACCGCTTCGCCACCTGCTCTGACACAGGAAATGACCCCGATGGATTTCACCGACCTCTATATCGACGGCGCCTGGCACGATACGGCCGAGCGGTTCGACGTCATCAACCCCGCGACCGAAGCGGTGCTGGCCTCTGTTGCGTCCGCCGACATCGCCGATGCCGATCGCGCGCTGGACGCCGCCGAACGCGCCATGGCCGACTGGGCCGCACGCACGCCGCGCGAGCGGTCCGAAGTGTTGCGCCGCGCATGGGAGCTGATGACCGCGCGGCTGGATCATTTCGCGCATCTGATCACGCTGGAAAACGGCAAGGCCGGGGCCGACGCGAAGGGCGAGGCGACCTATGCCGCCGAGTTCTTCCGCTGGTTCGCGGAGGAGGCCGTGCGCGCCGATGGCCTGATCACCCGCGCCCCCGCGTCGGGCGCGCGCATCGTCGTGCAGCACAAGCCGGCGGGGCTGGCCGTGCTGATTACGCCGTGGAACTACCCCGCCGCCATGGGCACGCGCAAGATCGCCCCGGCGCTGGCGGCGGGCTGCGGCGTCATCATCAAGCCCGCCTCGGAGACGCCGCTGACCATGCTGGCCTTGATGCCGCTGCTGGAAGAGGCGGGCGTGCCGCCGGGGCTGGTCAACGTGCTGCCGTCGAAACGGACCGGCGCGCTGGTCGATCACATGCTGCACGATCCGCGCGTGCGGGTCGTCAGTTTCACCGGATCGACGGGCGTCGGGCGCAAGCTGCTGAAATCCGCCGCCGACCAGGTTCTGAAACCGGCGATGGAACTGGGCGGCAACGCGCCCGTGCTGGTGCTGAAGGATGCCGACATGGACGCCGCCGTTGACGGCACCATGCTGGCCAAGATGCGCAACCTCGGCGAGGCCTGCACCGCCGCCAACCGGATCTATGTCCATGACAGTCTTGCGCAGGAATACACCGCCCGCCTGACCGCGCGGATGTCGGCGCTCAAGGTCGGGGATGGCACCGATCCGTCCGTCGATGTCGGCCCGCTGGTCAACGCCGCCACCCGCGACAAGGTGGCGGACTTCGTGGCCGATGCGCTCGCCAAGGGTGCGAAGCTGGAATGCGGCGGCACGGTGCCGAACGGGCCAGGCTTCTTTTACCCGCCCACGGTCCTGTCGAACGTGCCCGAGACCGCCGATTGCGTCCATGACGAGATCTTCGGCCCGGTCGCCGCGATCCAGACCTTCACCGACGAGGAGGACGCCATCGCGCGCGCCAACGCGACGGAATACGGGCTGGTCGCCTATGTCTTCAGCGCGGATTTCCGGCGCGGGATGCAGGTATGCGAACGGCTCGACTATGGCATGGTGGGCTTGAACCGGGGCCTCGTCTCGGACCCCGCCGCGCCCTTCGGCGGCACCAAGCAATCCGGCCTCGGCCGCGAGGGCGGACATGAGGGAATGCTCGAATTCATGGAAACCCAATACATTTCGGCAAGCTGGTGACGGAGATGGAGACATATATCGCAGCCAGCCCCACCACCCGCCGCCTCGCGCTTGAAAAGGGCGTGGATATCGACGCGCGCGCCAAGCAGCTTGGCCGCACGACACTTGGCCCCGAGGATCTTGATGGCGGTCGCGGTGGCGGTGGCGGTGGCGCAGCCGCGCCGTCCGGCGACACGTCCTTCTGGGATGTGGACCACGCCGGCTACGGCCCCGTCACCGAGGAGGCAACAAGCCGCTTCGCCCGGGTCGCGGCCCGCAACCTTGCCGCCGCGCAGGCGCTGATCCCGGCGGTGACGCATCACGACCGCGCCGATATCTCGGCCATCGAGGTGCTGCGCGCGGGCTGGAAAGCCGAGGCGCAGGCGCGCGGGATCAAGCTGACCGCGCTGGCCTTCCATGTCGCCGCGCTGTCCCGCGCCCTGCTTGGATTCCCACGGTTCAATGCCTCGCTCTCGGCTGATGGAGAGAGCCTCTTCCTCAAGCATTATGTCCATATCGGCATCGCCGTGGACACACCCGGCGGCCTGATGGTGCCGGTGATCCGGGATGCGGACCGCAAGGGCCTGTGGCAGATCGCGGCGGAAATCGCCGATCTGGCCGCCCGCGCGCAGGCCCGCAAGATCGGCCCCGACGACATGGGCGGCGCGTCGATGACGATCACCAATCTTGGCGGCATCGGCGGCACGGCCTTCACCCCCATCGTGAACCCGCCCGAGGTCGCGATCCTCGGCATCACCCGTACCGAGACCGTCACGGTCTGGGACGGCGACACCCCGCGCCCCGTTCCCATGGTCCCGCTGGACCTGTCCTATGACCATCGCGTGATCAACGGGGCCGACGCCGCGCGCTTCCTGTCCCATTATGCGGGCCTGATCGCCGATCCGCGAAGGATGCTTGTCTGAGCCGCAAGCCTGCGCGGGTTCAGCCGCCCGAAGCCGCCCCGCGCGGGGTCAGGCGCGGCGGCGCAGGAACCCGTCGGGCGCGACGGAGACCAGCAGCTTGTGGTCGATCTGCTTGTCGATCTCGAATTCCGGATTGTCGGGCAACCACGCATGCACGGCGGATTTCGGGTTGTCGCCCGGCCCCCATGGGCGGTCGGGATAGGCGTCGGCCGGCATATCCTCGATCAAGGTGTCGAAGACGATGCAATAGCTGCCGGGCGTGACCATGGGTGCATAGGCGCGCAATTCCGCAAGGACATGGTCGTGGGTGTGGTTGCTGTCGAGGCAAACCAGCACGCGGGCGGCGTCACCCACGGCGGCACGCACCTGCGCCACGATCGCGTCGTCGATCGACGAGCCCTCGATCATGGTGATCCGGTTGGACAGGGGATGCGCCTCGATGGCCGTGCGGTTATGGGCGCGAATATCGATATCCACGCCGACCACGCTGCGCTTCGGCGCGCGCGGGTCCAGCATCTCGCCCGTTTCGGTCGCGTCGCACAGGTCGAGCATCGCCAGCAGCGACGCCGACAGGATCAGGGAGCCGCCATGGGCGATCCCGGTTTCGACGATCACGTCGGGGCGCGTGGCCCAGACGATTTCCTGCAAGGCCACCATGTCCTGCGGATACTGGATGATCGGGCGGCCCATCCAGAAGAAGTTGTAAGAATAATGCGCCGCAACGGAGGCCTGCAGGAATGTCGTCGCCGTCGCCTGAAGGGCCGGGTTGCCCGCCACGTCCTTGAGGCGGGCGACGGAGTCATCTTCGAAGTCAGTCATGGCTGGTTCCTTTGCAGACGAAGCGCGGCCCGGATTTCGGAGCGCGTCCGGGATCATCAGGATTGTTCGAGGCTGGGGACGCCGACGACATAGGGCGGATCATCGGCCCGATCGGGGCGGGCGCCGAGGTGGACAAGGTCGGGGCGACCGTAATCGCGGGCGATGGACTGGGCAAGGGCGGCCACGGTGACGGGCTGGCCCGAGCAGATATTGAGAGGCCCGGTCAGGCGCTGGCGCGTCACCTCGGCGATCTGGCGTCCCGCCTCCGCGACATCGAGAAAGTCGCGCCACTGGCTGCCGGATGTCAATTCGACCGCCTCGCCCTTTGCCAGTTGCGCATGGACATAGGGCACGAGGCGGCGGGGGTCTTCGCCCTCTCCATGCAGGTAGAACAGCCGCGACCACGCGACCGCCATCGGCCCGGATTGCCGCGACAGGGCAAAGAACGCGGCGGCCTTGGCTGCGCCGTAGGCCGTGGCGGGATCGAGCGGCGCATCGGGCGCAAGCGGGACATGGCGCGACAGCGCCTCGGTCGTGAGGTCATATTCGAAACAGGTGCCGATGCCCTGAAACTGTGCGACACCGGCCGCCTGCGCCCCCTGCGCGAGGCGGATCGTTCCGGCAAGACAATCGAGGTTGCGAGGGGAGTGCAGGTATTCCCCGGGCTGCGCAAACCACGCGACATGGATGACGGCGTCATGGCCCTTGCAGGCCTCGGCCCAGAATGTCGCCGGTTCGGCGAAGAGATCGGGGCTGCGCAGCGGCGTCACGCCGTCCGGTGCGGGCTGGCCGGGACGCAGGGTGGCGGTCACATCGGCCCCCGCCGCACGGAGCGCCCTGAGGACCTGACGCCCGACGAACCCTGTCGCGCCGGTCAGCAACACCCGGCTCATGCGACCGTCAATTCCGGCACGGCGACCACGAAGCGGGTGCCCAGCGCGGCAAGGTCCGCCAATTGCGTCCGGACCTCGTCGGCGATGTTCCATGGCAGGATCACGACGTAATCGGGACGCTGCGCGCGCAGCGCCTCGGGCGGGAGGATCGGGATATGGCTGCCCGGCATCAGCTTGCCCTGTTTGGACGGTGCTGCATCGCAGACGAAGGGCAGAAGATCGGGCCGGACGCCCGCATAGTTGAGCAGCGTGTTGCCCTTGGCGGCCGCGCCATAGGCGGCCACGCTTTTCCCGTCGCGCCGTGTATCCAGAAGGAAGCGCAGGAAGGCGTCCTTGATCGCATCGGCGCGGGGCTGGAAGGCGGCGTAATGGGACAGATCGGTCATGCCGCGCGCCCGTTCCTCGGCCAGAAGCGCGGCGACCGAGGGGGCCGTGGAATGGGCGGCGCCGGGCAGGCATCCGAAGACCCGCAGGCTGCCGCCATGGGTCGGCACTTCCTCGACATCGAAGAGGCGCAATCCGGCGGCGGCGAAGATGCCGTCCACGGTGGTGAGGGAGAGGTAGGAGAAATGTTCGTGATAGACTGTGTCGAACTGACAGAATTCGATCAGTCGCATCAGGTGCGGGAATTCCAGCGTCACCACGCCCTGCGGTTTCAGGATGGCGGCAAGGCCTTGGGTGAAATCGTTGATGTCAGGCACATGGGCATAGACATTGTTGCCCGCGACCAGATCGGCGCGCCGCCCTTCCGCCGCCAGCCGCGCCGCCAGCGAGAGGCCGAAGAAATCGCGGATGACCGGGATGTTCTGTGCCTCGGCGGCCTCGGCGGTGGCCACGGTCGGTTCGATCCCGAGGCAGGGAATGCCCGCCGCCACGAAGTTGCGCAGCAGGTAGCCGTCGTTCGACGCGACCTCGATCACGAGGCTGTCGGCCCCCAACGCAAGGCGGTCCGTCACCATATCCGCATAGCGCGCCGCGTGGTCGAGCCAGCTTCGCGACGTCGACGAGAAATAAGCGTAGTCGGCCTCGAAAAAGACCTCCCGCGCGGCGAAATCCTCGGTCTGGACGAGGAAACACGCGCCGCAGACCATCAGCCGCAAGGGATAGGTGACCTCGGGGAGGTTGAGCGCCTCGGGGGCCAGATAGGCGTTGGAGGGTGGTGCGAAGCCCAGGTCGAGGAAGCGGTGGGCCAGGGGCGTCGCGCAATGTCGGCAGGTCTGGGTTCGGCAAGTCTGCTGGGTCATAGCGGCTCCAACGCGGCAAGCGGCGGGAAGGCGGCATCGCGGGCCGATACGCCGACAACCGGACGCGGCCACGGGATCGCAAGCACGGGATCGTCATGGGCCAATCCCCCCTCATGCCCGGGGCTGTAGACCTGCGAGTGAAGATAGAGAAGCTCCGTGTCCGGGCGCAAGGTCTGGAAGCCATGGGCAAAGCCCGGCGGGATGTAGATCATGGTGCGGTTATCGTCGTCGAGCGTCAGCGCGGTCCATTGCCCGAAGGTCGGGGAGCCTGCCCGCAGGTCCACGATCACATCGAAGATCGCCCCCTTGAAGCAGCGCACCAGCTTGGCCTCGGCCATCGGAGGATGCTGAAAATGCAGACCGCGCACGGTTCCCTCGGCCCGTGAGAAGCTGTCATTGGCCTGCACCCAGACCGTTTCGAGGCCGTGATCGGAGAATTCACCGGCGCAGAACAGGCGCGCGAAGAAGCCCCGGTCGTCAGCGCGGCGATCCAGGTCGATGCGGAAAGCACCGCCAAGGGGCAATTCGGTGAAGATCATGACCCGGCCTCGTGCGCGGCGATCTGGGCGCGGGTCAGGGCGGCCGGATCGGCACCGTCATGGACGGCACGATACCAGCCCACGGTTTCGGCCAGCCCTCGCGCAATGTCCCAGCGCGGGGTCCATGCAAGATCGTGGCGGGCCTTGTCTATGGTCAGGGCAAGCCGCCCGGCCTCGTGCGGGGCGTCGGGGTTCGAGGCATGGACCCAGTCCCCCGGCCAGACCTCCATGGCGGCACGCACCAGATCCCGCACCGTGCGGATATCGCCCGGTTCGGGGCCGAAATTGAACGCCGTCTGCCAGCGCGGATCGCCCGAGGACAGACGCTCGGCCAGGAACAGGTAGCCCATCAGCGGCTCCAGCACATGCTGGAACGGGCGGGTGGAGCCGGGATTGCGCAGCGCAAGCGGCCGCCCCGCCGCGAAGGCGCGGGCCAGATCGGGCAGGATGCGATCCTCGGCCCAGTCGCCGCCGCCGATCACGTTGCCGGCCCGGGCCGTCGCAAGCCACAGGCCCGGAAAGCTGCTGCGCCACGCATGGACGGCCAGTTCCGTCGCGGCCTTGGACGCGGAATAGGGATCGTGGCCGCCAAGGGCATCGGTCTCGCGGTAGCCATGCACCCACTCGCGGTTCTCATAGACCTTGTCGGTGGTGACGATCACCGTCGCGACCGGACGCCCCAGGCC
>CAZTUG010000005.1:67454-85079 GCA_964615955.1 uncultured Roseicyclus sp. | reverse complement strand
AGGACGCCAGGTTTTCAACCTGGAAAGAGGGGTTCGATTCCCCTACGGGCTGCCATTTCTCCCACTAAAAGCGCTATTTCACAGGGGCTTGAGGCATCAAGTGTCCCGCGATTTTCGGCCCGTGGGACATCCCGCGCTTGGCGGGCCTTTTCTGTCCGGTCGAAACCGGACTCCACAAGCCGCTCGCGATCGACATCCTGGACGCAGGGCGCCGAGCGCGAGAGACAGGCGCGGAAGTCCGGGCCCGCCTCGACGAGGCGAATGCCGTGGAGGTCATGCGGCAGCGCGGCGGGTCGCCCGCTGGGAAGGGCTTCTTCGACGCCACCCGACCGAGAGACGGCTTGACGGCCCTGGCCGATAGGGGCCGCGCCGTGTGGTCCTTGCCGCGCTTCGGGCGAATGCATTAATACATACTTGTCCTAACAAATTTTGTAAGGCAATAATTCCGCGAAAGGAAAGTGGATTTGGTTCTTGTCATCGGAGCAGCGCTGACGGCCTTTGGCAGGCGCACGGACGGCACGTCGTTCCGCGACTGGGGCGTGCAGGCCTTCGAGGCGGCGCTTGCCATGTCCGACATCGACCGGCGGGACATCGACACGCTGGTCTTCGCCTCGGAAAGCGATTTCTTCACCCTGCAACTGAACCCCGCGTCGATCCTGGCGCAGGATCTGGGTCTGATCGGCGCAGCGACGCTTCGGGTGGAGGGCGGCGGCGCATCAGGGCAACTTGCGGTGCACGCCGCTGTCGCGCGGCTGCTGTCGGGCCTCGCGCGCCGGATAGCGGTGGTCGGGCTCGATCCATCGGCGAGCGCGCTGGATGGCGACAGCATCCGCAGGCTTTACGGCTATTCCTTCGATGCCTGGACCGAGGGCATGACCGGGATCAGCGCCACGGCGCTCTATGCGCTGTCCTTTCAGGCCTTCGCGCAGGAGACGGGGGCCAGCCTGTCCGATCTTGACCGGGTCACCCGGAAGAACCGGGCAAACGCCTGCGGCAATCCCGGCGCGCATCTGCCGCGCCGCCATGCCGATGCGGACATCGCGGCCTCGCCGATGATCGCGGCACCGTATCGGCGGCTGCATTGCTCGCCGCTCAGCGACGGGGCGGCGGCGCTGATCCTGGCGCGCGACGATGGCGCGCCGTCCACGCGCCGGCGGACGGCCCCCCGGATCACCGGCATTGGCGCGGCTTCGGACGCGCCCGCGCTGGGCCACCGCGCGCGGCCGGGCCGGTTCGCGGCCAAGACCGCCGCCATGGCGCGCGCCACGGGCATGGCAGGGATCACACCGGACCGGATCGACCTGGCCGAGGTCTACGACCCCTATGCCGGGGCGGAGTTGCAGGGGATCGACGCGCTGGGCCTGGCCGACGACACCCTGCGCGCGGCCCGGGACGGCACCTTCGCCGCCGATGGGCGCTGTGCGGTCAACCTGTCGGGCGGCCTGATGGGTCAGGGCGCCCCGGTCGGAGCCGTCGGTGTCGGGCAGGTCGCCAGCCTCGCCCTGCTGCTGGAAGGCCGCTACCACGCGGGATTGCAACCGGCCCGCGCCCTGCATCGCGCGCTGGCCGATACCCATGGCGGCGTCGGCACCACCTGTGCGGTAACGATCCTGCAACCGGGGGAGGCTGCATGAAGCTGCGCCTGGACCTGGACTATGACCTGGCCGAGGGCTGGCTGGCCCCATGGGTCGCGGGCTTGCGCGCGGGACGCGCCGTGGCGTCAGCTTGCGGCGGCTGCGGCACGGCCCGGTTCCCGCCGCTGCGGATCTGTCCGGATTGCAACGTGGCTGCGGACCGCTGGCAGGACGTGTCGGGCCGCGCCACGATTCTGTTCCGCACCACCGGGCGCGACGGCGATGTCGCGCTGGCCCGCTTCGACGGCGCGCGGGGCGCGGCCGTTGTCCGGCTGGACGGCCTGCCGGATGGCGCATTGTCCGGGCGTTTGCGCGCCGTGCCGGACGGGCCGCCAGCCCTGATCCTTGGACCGGAGACGACGCCATGACCGGGATAGTCCACGACTGGAGCGATGCGGAACTTGCCACCCTGCACCTTCTCCGCGACCCGGTGCGGGGCCTGCAGATCGCATGGCCGCCGGATTACAACATCTTCACCGCGACGGTGGGCCGCCATCTTGGTCCGGGGGACCGCGACCGGCCTGCGATGATCTACGAGGCCCCGGACGGCACCGTCACGACGCAGAGCTTCGCGGATGTGGACCGGGCCTCGACGGCGCTGGCGGCGACGTTGCGGCGGCTGGGCTACGGGCGCGGCGACCCGGTCGCGATCCATACCGGCCAGCATCCCGATACCGGCATCGCGCATATGGCGATCGCCAAGATCGGCGCCATCGCCGTCACGCTGTCGCAACTCTACGGGCCGGATACGCTGTCCCATGCCCTGAACGATTGCAGGGCGGGCGCGATCCTGACCGGCGCGTCGGCGTGGGAGCCATTGCGGGCCGAGCGGTTTGCGCACCTGCGCCATGTGCTCATGCGCGATCCGGGGCCGGGCGAGATCGACCTTGCCGGGGCGATGTCCGACCCGCCGGAGGCCTTCGCGCCCGCGTTGGGCGGGGCCGACGACCCGGCACTGCTGATGTATACCTCGGGCTCGACCGGAAAGCCGAAGGGCATCTTGCACGGCCACCGGGTGCTGGCCGCCTACACGCCGTCCATCAACCTGTTCTTCGACCTGACGCTCGGGGATGCGGACGCGGTTTTCTGGTCGCCGTCGGATTGGGCGTGGGTCGGCGGATTGCTGGACATGCTGTTTCCGGCCTGGCTGGCCGGGCGGCCGGTTGTCACCTCGCTCGACCGGTTCAGCGCCGATTGGGCATGGCCGTTCCTTGCCCGCCACAGGGTGACGCACAGCTTCCTTGCGCCGACCGCGATCAAGCGCCTGGCCCAGACGCCGGACCCGCGCGCGGAACACGACCTGTCGCTGCGGGTGATCTGCACCGGCGGCGAGGCGCTGGCCGCCGAAACGCTGGACTGGGCAGAGCGACGGCTTGGCGTCACCTGCAACGAGTTCTACGGCATGACCGAGGTGAACCACCTGATCGGCAACTGCGCCCGCCTCTATCCGCGCAAGCCCGGCTCCATGGGCCGGGCCTATCCGGGCCATGTGGTGGAACTGGTGGATGGCGACGGCGCGCCGGTGCCCGATGGCGAGCCGGGCGAGATCGTCACGCCCGCCACCGCGCCGACGCGCTTTCTCGGGTATTTCGAGAACCCGGACAAGGAGGCGGCGATGCGGCTTGGCCCGTGGCTGCGGACCCATGACCTCGCGATGCGCGATGCGGATGGCTATTTCTGGTACAAGGGACGCTCGGACGACCTGATCAAGTCCTCGGGCTTCCGCATCGGCCCCACCGAGATCGAGGATTGCCTGCTGGCCCACCCCGCCGTCGCCGAATGTGCCGTGATCGGCAAGCCGGACGCGGAGCGGGGGCAGATCGTGAAGGCCTTCGTCAAGCTGCGGGCCGGAACCGACGGGACGGAGGCCCTGAAGGCCGCGTTATCGGGCCATGTCCGCACCCGCCTTGCCGCCTACAAGGCCCCGCGCGAGGTTGCCTTCGTCGCCGGGTTCGAGATGACCTCGTCGGGCAAGATCAACCGCCGCGCCCTGCGCGAGGCCGAACCGGGGGATCGCCCATGATCGCGTTGCTGCCAGAGGTCGCGGAGTTCCTGTCCCGACGCCAGGGCCCCCGGATCGGCGGCGCGGAGGTTGCCGCGCCCGGCACGTTGCAAGTGTTCGACCCGTCCACGGAGCAACCGCTGGCCGAGGTTGCGCGGGGCGATGCCGCAAGCGTGGAGGCCGCCGTCGACGCCGCCCGCGCGGCGGTCCGGGCGGATGTCGCCCTGCCCCATGACCGCGCGCTGGCGCTTGCGCGGCTGGCCGCCCTGATCGAGGCAAAGGCCGAGGTCTTCGGTCAGCTCGACGCGCTCGACGCGGGCAAGCCCTTCGCCACGGTCCGCGACGTGGACGTCGCCTGTTCGGTGCGGCATCTACGCTATTTCGCCGGGTGGGCGGACAAGATCGAAGGGCGCACGATCCCGGTCGGTCAGCCCGACCGGCTGGTCTATACCCTGAGCGAGCCGATGGGTGTCTGCGGCCTGATCGCGCCGTGGAACTACCCGCTGCTGATGGCGATGTGGAAACTTGCCCCCGCCCTGGCCGCCGGCAATGCCGTGGTCCTGAAGCCGTCCGAGGAAACGCCGCTTTCGGCGCTTTACCTCGCGGATCTGGCACGCGAGGCCGGGCTGGCGCCAGGCCTGCTGAACGTGGTGCCGGGGGATGGCCCGGGCGCGGGCGCGGCGCTTGCGGCGCATCGCGGTGTCGACAAGGTGGGCTTCACCGGCTCGTCCGCGACCGGTCGCCGGATCGTGGAGGCCAGCGGCGGCAACCTCAAGCGCGTGTCGCTGGAACTGGGCGGCAAGGCCCCGAACATCCTTTTCGCCGATGCCGATCTGGACCGCGCGATCCCCGGCGCGTTCTGGGCCGCCTTCGGCAACAACGGCCAAAGCTGCACCGCCGGATCGCGCCTTTACGTGCATCGCAGTATCCATGGCCAGGTGTTGGACGGCCTTGCCCGCATCGCCGCGACCGTGTCGGTCGGGCCGGGGATGGACGATCCGGGCCACGACCTTGGCCCCGTCATCAACGCGCGCCAGCTTGCCAAGCTGACCGCCCATATCGACGCCAGCCGCGCCGCCGGTGCCGAGGTGGCCACGGGCGGCGCCCGGTTGGAGCGTCCCGGCTGGTTCCTGCCGCCCACCGTCCTGTCGGGCGTGACGGATGCCATGGCCATCGCCCGGGACGAGGCCTTCGGACCGCTTCTGGCGGTGTTGTCGTTCGAGGACGAGGATGAAGTCGTGGCGCGGGCCAATGCCACCGAATACGGCCTTGCGGCGGGCTTCTGGACCCGGGACGCGGGCCGCGCCCGGCGCATGGCCGCGCGGCTCCATGCCGGGACGGTCTGGTGCAATTGCTGGGGCGAAACCGACGCCGCCGCCCCCTTCGGCGGCATGAAGGCGTCGGGCTACGGGCGGGAAATGGGGGCCGAAGCCATCGCCCTGTATTCGCAGACCAAGACGGTCTGGATGGCGTGAGGAGGGAAGGAATGACGGCGAAATCCACACGCGCGAAATCCACGGGCGCGAAATCCACGGGCGCGAAAGCGACAGGCGCGAAATCCCCGAAATACGAACATGCCTACCGAACGATCCTCGAACGGCTGAAGGTCGGCACCTATCCCGTCGGCGGCCGCATCCCCACCGAAAGCGAACTGGCCGAGCAATTCGGCGTCAGCCGGGTCACGATCCGCCGGGCGCTGGAGCTTCTGGTGCTCGACGGCTATGTCGAAAGCCGACAAGGCTCGGGCTACCGCGTCCTGACGCTGTCGCCCGCCTCGGACACCTGCCTGACCTCCTTCACCGATGCGATGCTGCGCGCCGGGCGCAGCCCGGTCTCGCGGCTTTTGTCGATCGACCGGCTCGACCCCGGGATGCCGGGGACCGAAAGCCTGCCCGAAGACCTCGCCTCCGCACCGACCGTCCGGGTGCGCCGCCTGCGGCTGGTCGATGGCGAGCCCCGGATGCTGGTCAACACCTTCGCGGGCCTCGCCGTGCTGGGCGACGCGCGGCCCGAGGATTTCCCCGAAACCGGGCCGAACCAGTCCATCCTGCGCATCCTCTCGGACCGTTTCGGCCTGCAATGGAGCGCCGCCTGCGAGGATGTCGCCCCGGTTCTGGCCGGGCCGGAAAACGCCGAACTGTTCGGGATCGACGCCAACGTGCCGCTGCTGCTGCAATCCTGTTCGGCCTTCGACGAGACCGGCGCCACCGTCTTCCACGAGGATGTCTTCCGCACCGGGCGCGTCAGTTTCACCCTGGGCCGGACGGGTCGCAGCGCCAACTTCTAATGAACCGAAAGGCAATCCGATGCCACAATTCCCCATTCTCGACACCGACCTCATGCAGCACCGCCTTGCCCCGCCCCCGATGGACCGGCCGGTGCGCCTGCTGATCGACACCGATTGCGCGAACGAGATCGACGATCAATACGCGCTGGCCTGGGCCCTGTTCTCGCCCGATCGCATGCAGGTCGAGGCCACGGTGGCCGAGCCGTTCTCGTTCCGCCACCACCTGCCGAACCTGCGCGCCGCCGAGGCGGCCATGCGCGACGGCACCCGGCATGCCGAACACCTGGTCGGCGGGTTTCAGGGCTGGATCGGCCGTCTGCATGCCCAGGGCCGCAGGATCGACGATCTGGACCGCGACCTGGTCAGCCCGGCGCGCGGGATGGAATTGAGCTACGAGGAAATCCGCACCGTCTACGAAAAATGCGGTGTCGATCCCGACGGCGTGACCTTTCGCGGCGCCGACCGCTACATGGCGGCCCCCGGGGATATCGTCTGGTCCGAGGGTGCGGAGGCCATTGTCGATCTGGCGAAAACGAACCCCGGCGACCCACTCTACATTGCGGCCATGGGCTGTGTCACCAATATCGCGGCGGCCTTGCTGCGCGCGCCCGAGATCCTCCGCGATGTCGTGGTGATCTGGACCTCGGCCTATCCGAGCCATGCACCCCATTGTGTCCGGCCATCGCTGAACCTGGTGCAGGATGTCCATGCCTCGCGCCTGCTGTTCGATTGCGGGGTGCCGCTGATCTACCTGCCCGGCTACCATGTCGGCGCGCAGCTCAAGATCTCGCGCCCGGAGATGGAGGCCTTCGTGAAAGGCCGGGGTGCCATCGGTGACTACCTGTGGCAGCTATACACCCACAACCCGCTGCACCGCATGTTCGCGCTGGACGACACGGCGCGGCGGACATGGGTGATCTGGGACATGATCGACATCGCCTGGCTGATCGACCCGGCCATGGTGCCGACCTTCACCACCTCCACCCCGTGGCTGACCGAGGAGCTTTACTGGCGCAAGGACGACGCGCGCCACCCGATGCTTGAAGCCCATGACGTGCAGCGCGACGAGATCTTCCGGCATTTCTACGACCGGCTGGCCGCCAACGCCAACGCCTGAAGCTCAGGTGAAATCCCGCGCATCGAGGTGGTCGCGCGCGGCAATGCGCGGCAGCGGCGCAAGGCCGGTCCAGCTGCCGAATTCGGCAAGGCTGGCGGCATGGTCGCCCGGGATCAGGATGAAGTGATGTTCCAGCCCGTGGCCCATGACGCTGGCCACCACGTCGTTCAGCGTCGCGGCCTCGCCACCGATCGCGAAATCCTGCACCCAGCCGCGCGTGCCGTCGAAGCCGGACGGATCGCGTGCCACGACGCGGCCGGTCATGGCGAACAGCGCCGCACCCGCGCGTCCGATGCGCAGGAGTGTCACGGGGCCGGGGGCGAAGGTGTAATCGGCTATGGCGCCGAAGATCGGCCCGGCCTCGGTCCCGCGCCCGATCATCGGATGCGCGATCCACGCCGCACCCGCTGGCCCGGCAAGATGCAGGGGCCCGCCGCCGCCGTGCCAGACCAGCAATTGCCCGGCCTCGAAATCCGGCTCCGTCATGTCGAGCAGCGCGCCGGTCCGCCCCAGCACCGACTTCGCGGCGATCTGGGTGACCGCGCCCAGGATATCGCCTTCGGAGGCGATGGGCAGGTCGTCGGTTTCCTCCAGCCACGAGAAGGCCGCCCCCGGATGCATCCCCGGATCGGCCTGCAAGGCGGGCCAGTCGCTGACGGCCAGCGCGGTGAAGCTGCCGTCGCGCGCCATTGCCCGCAGCGCCAGCGCGGCGCGCGCCGTCAGCGCCTGCTGGGTGTCGCTGACGCCGCGCCACGGGGCCGCCGCCGTCATCCGCGCCAGTTCCACCGCGACGGCACCGTCTTCAAGCGCGGCCATCCGGCCCGTCAGTTCGTGGATGTCGTGATGCGCGACCTCGACCCCCAACCGCGCGCGCAGGGCATTGGTCGACACTTCCATGTTGTAGAAGGTCATCGCCAGCCCACCGATGACACCGATCCGCGCCGACGCCACGGCCTTCGCGGCCGCGATGGCGCGCAGTGTCGTCTCCAGCCGGGCGATGAGCGTCCCGTCCTCGGGCGCGCCGTGATACCAGCCGACCGGGTTGCGCGACAGGTCGCGCACGCCGCGCGCGATCGACATCGACATGTTGAGCGATACGAAATTGTTGAGCTGCACGTCACCCGTCCGCACCGGTTCGGGCACCGACCAGAAGCCGATGCGATGCGAGCTGGCGGCCAATGTGCGGGCCACGTCGCCCATGGTGAAGCCGCCATGCAGGCAGAGGATGAAATCGGCGCCCTCCGCCTCGGCCACGCCGATGGCGCGGACGGTCGCGGCGCCGTCCATCGGGATGTCGGGCACCACGACCAGCCGCGCGCCAAGCCTGTCGGTCAGGGCGCCCAGCGCCGCCTCGGCCCGGTCCCAGACGCCATGGCGTTCGGGGAAATAGGACGGCAGGGAAGCGCGGATCAGCGCGATCGTCAGCATGGGTCAGATCCTCAGGTAGCCGCCATCGACGACATGGGTGATGCCGGTGACATAGCTGGCCATGTCCGAGGCAAGATAGATGCAGGCATCCGCGACCTCCGACGGCTCGCCCCAGCGCCGCGCGGGGATCATCGGCAGGTAGCCTTCGCCCTGATCGGTGCCGATGACGGGGTCATCCTCCACGTTCATCAAGGTCCGCATGATGCCGGGGGCCACGTTGTTGACCCGGATGCCGTGGGGGCCCAGTTCATCGGCCAGCGCGTAGCCGATCAGCCGCACGGCGCCCTTGGTCATGTTGTAATGCACGAAACCGCCCGTGCCGCGCATGCCCGCGATGGAACACATGTTCAGGATCACGCCCGATCCCTGCGGCACCATCGCCCGCGCGGCGGCCTGACAGCCGAACAGCACCGACTTCACGTTCACGTCGATCATCGCCTGGAATGTCGCCTCGGTGGCGTCGAGGATCGGCTCCTTGCGCAGGATGCCCGCGTTGTTGACCATGACGTCCAACGTCCCGGTCCAGTCCAGCGCCGCCGCGACGAGCCGCGCCAGGTCATCGACCTTCGAGACATCGCAGGCCATGAACCGCGCATGGCCGGGATGGGTCTGTTCGATCCGCTCGACGGTCGGCAGGCCGCCCTCCCGCGGCGCTTCGGTCAGGTCGGCCACGACGACGCGCGCGCCCTGCGCCGCGAAGCCCTGCGCGATGGCGCGTCCATTGCCGCTGGACCCGCCTGTCACGATCGCCGTCTTGCCCGCCAGAAGCATCCCCGCATCCCCCGTCATGGCGCGACCGCCTTGAGCGCGCGCAGCCGCGCAAGTCCGACATCGTGCAACCAGCCCTGCATGGCCTCCGGTCCACCGCTGCCGAAGATCCCGACGGCATCCGACCAGATCGCACGCCCGCACATGAACCCGGCATGGCCGGACCCGGCCTCTTCCGCCATCACGAGCGACGCCTTGAACCAGTCGAACGGCACGCCGGCGCTGAGGAACACGAAAGGCACCTCGCCCGCCGCCTGTGCCACCTGCCGGAAACTGTCCAGCGCCTGCCTCCGGCTGCGCGCCGGGGTGCCGAAGCCCTCCACGAAGCCGAGGTCCACGGGCACCTCGATCTTGAGCACGGCGGCATTGAACCGCGGATCGGCGAAGGTCGCCACCGTGCGGCACACGAGGTCGGGCTTGATCGCGGCGAATTCGGGCGTGCCGGGGGCGATGCCGCGGGCATAGACCAGCGGCTCGAACAGGAAATCGACACCGGCCCGCGCGCAATCCCTGCCAACGGCCTCCACGATCTCCAGCTTGCGGCGGTTCAGGGGGGCCGGGTCATCGGGCGCGAAATACATGAAGAACTTCAGCAGCCGCACGCCAAGGCCCGGGAAGTCCGCCGCGCTCAGATCGTCGGGCAGGCGGGTGATCCGGTCCGCGTCCGAGATGTGGTAGACATCCGCCTCGAGCGCGATCATCGGGGCGCATCCGTCGGGGTAGCTGTTGAGAAGCTGCGGGCCGTATTCGGCGTCGAGCAGGACGGTCGTGGCCTCGCGGCCAAGAACCTGAAGCACGATCTCCTTGAACCGCCGGTGATCGTCGGGGTGGGCCTGCGCGCCACGCGCCTCCGCGATGGCCGCGGCAAGACCGCTTCCCGCATCGACCGCCACACCGTGCATGCGCGAACTCATGCCACACCCCCCGCCCCGATCGCCGGGAAATGCGGACTGGCCTGCGGCGCGCGCCAGAACCGCAGCATCCGGTCATCGGGCGTCAGCAGCGAGATCGAGAAAGCCGCCGTTTCCTGCGTGGTCGAGAAATTCCCGATCATCGGGCTGGTCAGCGGAATGCCGCGCGCGGCCATCACCCGGCCCAATTCGCGGTAGACGGTCAGAAGCTCCATCATCGTGGTGCCGCCCGAGCCGTTGACCAGCGCAACGGTCGGGGTTCCGGGCGCGATGGCGCGGTCTTCGAGGATCGCCGCGACCATGAAATCCACCAGGTCGGCCACCGGTTCCACCTTGCGGCGCGCCACGCCCGGTTCGCCATGGACGCCCATGCCGATGAAGACCTCGTCGTCGGGCAGGGTGAACATCGGCTTGCCGGTCAGCGGCGAGATCCCCGCCGACATCGCGGCGCCCAGCGTGCGGGTCGCGCCGCGCACGGCCTCGCCCAGTGCGACAAGCGCGTCCAGCGCCATCCCCTCCTCGGCGGCGGCACCGAGGATCTTGTAGATGAACATGGTCCCGGCAGCCCCGCGCCGTTCCTCCTCCTCGCCCTTCGGGGCCGAGGAGATGTCGTCATACATCCAGAGCGGCGCCACGTTCAGACCGGCATCGGCGGCCAGCATCGCGGCCTCCATCCCGTTGATGACGTCGCCTTCGTGGCGCGAGATCAGCAGCACGGAACCGGCGGGGCCCGTGACCTCTTGCAGCCCTTCGAGGATCCTGTCGGCGGAGGGCGCGGCGAAGACATCGCCCACGACATTGGCATCGAGCAGCCCGGTGCCGACGAAGCCCATGGCGATCGGCTCGTGCCCCGAGCCGTTGCCGATGACCAGCGCCACCCTGTCGCCGTCCTTGGGCCGCGCCCGGCGCACGATGCGGGGATGACCGCCGCGCGCGACCGCGTCCGGATAGGCGGCAAGAAAGCCGTCGATCATGTCGTCGGCCATGCGTTCGCGCGTATTGAACAGCTTCTTCATGGTATGGCCTCCGTGCCCAGCGCCTCGAGAAGCGAGAGGATTTCCGCGACCGACCGTGCCCCGGCATCGACATGGCCCAGCCCAGCGCCCTCGACATAGCGTGCCCGTCCGCGCCGCGCGGACATTCCGGCGGTGGCCGCCGCGCCCCCGCGCGCCGCCTCGGCGGCGGCGCCCAGGTCTGCGGCCTGCGCCGCGGGCAACAGCGCATCCAGCATCGTGCGGTCCCCGGCCCTGGCCTGCCCCAGCATGGCGATCCGCCGGGCCGCATCGGCCAGCGCGGGTCCCGGCTCCGCCCCTGTGGCGATGGCTTGCGCCGCCACCAGCACCTGCGCGAAAAGCGACCCCGAGGCCCCGCCCGCCGCGCGGCGGAAGGCGGCGACAGGATCGCGCTCTGGCTCTGCCGCAGCCTCTGCCGCAGCCTCTGCCGCAGCCTCTGCCGCACCCTCTGCCTCCGCCGCCGCCGCAGCCCGCAGCCCGCGCAGGATCGTGGTGCCGTGATCGCCGTCGCCCGCCTGCGCGTCCAGCGTGTTGAGGCTGTCCTCGAGCCCCGCGAAATGCGCGGCGAGACGGTCGAACATCCGGTCCATCACGCCCAACCTCGCAGGAAGTCTAGCGCCCCGCGGGCGGCCCCCGTGGCGTCGGGTTCGATGGCGCGCCAGATATACAGATCCCCGCCCGCGGGGGTGCCCGTGGTCACGAACATCTCGGCCACGACCCAGCCGTCATAGCCCGCATCCTTCAGCCCTGCCCGCACCTCGGACCATGGCACATGGCCCGAGCCGGGCACGCCGCGGTCGTTGTCCGAGACGTGGAAATGCTTCAACCGGGGTCCGGTCGCGGCGATCGCCGTGCGGATGTCCTTCTCCTCCATGTTCATGTGGAAGGTGTCGAGCAGCACGCCGATCCGGTCGGAGCCGGTCGCCTCGGCCAGCGCCACCGCCTCCGCGGCGGTGTTCACCAGGTCGGTCTCGAAGCGGTTCAGCGCCTCGATGCCAAGGTCGATGCCGTATTCGTCCAGATCGGGCGCCACTTGGCCCAGCACCTCGGCCGATCGCGCCGTGCGCGCCGGCTTGTCGGCGATATCGAAGGCCCCCCAGGGCGCGAAGACAACGCCCGCGATGCCGCGCGACCCGATGGCATCGGCGAAGCGGACGGCGCGGCGCAGATGCGCCAGCCCCGCCGCCCGCACCGCCGGATCCGCCGAGGTCACATCCGCGCTCGTCGGCAGGCCATCCGAACAGGTCACCTGCAGGCCCCGCGCCCGGACAGCGGCCCCCAGCGCCTTCGCCCGGTCCATGTCCATGCCCAGAAGCGACACCTCCACCCCGTCGAAGCCCAACGCCGCCACCGTGTCGAGGATCGGCTCCAGCGGGTCGGTCCAGCGCGCCATCCACAATCCTGCATGCACCGCGAATTTCATGTCGTTGGCTCCAATACCCACAAGCTCTGACGTGGCAGGTTGATGTCGATCTCGTCCCCCGGCCCGATTCCCTCGACCATGTCGGGCGACAGCACCGCGTCGAGCGTGACATCCCCCTGGCTCAGCTTCAGGCGGGTCTGCGTGCCAAGAAAGATCCGGTCGCTGACCCGGACGCGCAGGGTGTTTTCCGGGGCCGGCCCGATGCGGATCGATTCCGGCCGCACCGTCAGCGTTCCCGGTCCCGACGGCGCGCCCTCGGGCAGCAGCAACGAGCCCAAAGGCGACTCGAATGTTGCCCCGGTCGAGCTGCCGGGGACGAAATTGTGCCCGCCGAAGAACCGCGCCACCGCCTCGGAGGCCGGGCGTTGGTAGAATTTCTGCGCCGCGTCGTATTGCCGAAGCTTGCCGTCGAGGATCAGCGCCACCCGGTCGGCCAGCACCACAGCCTCTTCCTGGTCATGGGTCACGAAAATGGTGGTGATCCCCATCTCCTGCTGCAGCGACCGGATCAGGTCGCGCATCTCGAAGCGCAGATGCGCGTCGAGGTTCGACAGCGGCTCGTCCAGCAACAGGACATTGGGCTGCACGATCAGCGCCCGCGCCAGGGCGATGCGCTGCTGCTGCCCGCCCGACAACTCGGACGGCTTGCGGGCGCCGAGGTCGGGCAGTTTCACGAGGTCGAGCATGTCGCGGACCCGCCGCGCGATCTCGTCCTTCGGGCGCTTGCGCATCCGCAGCCCGAACCCGACATTGTCCGCGACCGACATGTAGGGAAACAGCAGGTAGTTCTGGAACACCATGACCACGCCCCGGTTCTCGGGCTTGTCGCGCAGGATGGAGCGTCCGTCGAAGGTGATCTCGCCCCCTGTCGGTTCCAGCAATCCGGCGATCATCTTCATCGTGGTGGTCTTGCCGCAGCCCGAGGGCCCCAGCAGCGCCGTCAACTCGCCCGAGGGGATTTCCAGCGACAGGTGGTCCAGCGCGGGCTCGGCGGTGCCGGGATAGATCTTGGTCAGGTTGCGGATCGAAACATGGGTCATACGCGGCCAAAGCCTCCGACTGCGCCGGACTGGCCGGACAATTGCCGCGCCGTCAGGATCAGGATCACGATGCCCGGCAGGATGTAGATCATGGCGATGGCGCCGGTGATGTCGTTGCGCCCCGATGTGGCGAAGTTGAACAGCAGAAGCGGCAGCGTGACCACGCGTCCGCCGCCGATGATCAACGTCAGGATATACTGGCTCCACGACACCAGAAACGCGAAGAGCGCGCCCACGATCACGCCCGGCAGGATCGCGGGCAGCGTCACCAGCCAGAACGTCTTGAGCGGCGAGGCGCCAAGGCTGCGCGCCTGCAGTTCATAGGCGGGATCGTAATTGGCGAAGATGCCGGCCATCACCAGCGTCATGTAGGGCAGCGTCGGGATCAGGTGCACAAGGATCACCCCCCAGACGCTGTTGGTCAGGCCCAGCGTGATGAAGATCGTGTGGATGCCCAGCACCACGGCGATGCCCGGCACGATGACCGGCGCAAGGATCAGAAGCTCCACGATTTCCTTGCCGCGGAACTTGTAGAGGCCCAGCGCGCGGCCCGCGGGCACGCCGACAAGGATCGACAGCGCGGTGGCCGCCAGCGCGACCCAGATCGTCAGCCACAGGCTTTGCAACACGCCAGATACGTCGGAAAACGCGTAGGCCCACGCCTGCAACGTCCATTCCTGCGGCAACAGGTCCGGAAAGCGCCAGCCGCGCGCGAACGACCAGATGCCCAGCGGCACCAGCGGCACCACGAGCCAGAAGATCAGCAGCGCGCCCGACAGGAAGCGGATGGAGCGGATGGTGGCGGTATCCCTGTCCATGGCGTCAGCTCCGGATGCGACGGCGGGTCAGCCGGGTGTAGGCCCAGATCATCACACCCGCGAGAATGGCGATGACGATGGCCATGGCCATGGCTTCGGGACGGGCGGCCAGATCGACATCGGTGTATTGGCGATAGGCCAGCACCGGCAGCGCGGCGGGATAATTCTGCCCCAGCAGCGCCGGGATCTCGTAGGCGCCGAAGGTGAAGGCGAAGACGATCACGCTGGCCGACAGGACACCGGGAAAGATCAGCGGCAACAGGACATGGCGGAAGGACTGCCACTTGGATGCCCCGAGACTGCGCGCCACGCTTTCGTAATCCTGCCCCAGCGCCTGCATCTGGGCCAGCACGATGACCCCGATGAAGGGGATCTCCTTCCAGACATATTGCAAGATGATGCCGATGGCATAGGGGTCGAAGACCAACGCCGGAAACTCGGACGGGCGCGAGATCATGCCGAATTCATGGGCCAGCCGCGCGAAACTGCCCGATTGGGAGAACAGGTAGAGAATGCCGATGGCACCGACCAGATGCGGCACCGTCAGGTTCAACTGGAACAGGAAGTTGATGACCCCGCGCCCCGCGAAGCTGCGCCGCAAAAGCAGCGCCGCCGCCACCGCGATCACCGCCGAGATGACCGTCGAGGTGAAGGCGATATGGAAGGTCAGCGCGAAGGACAGGTAGAATTCGCGGCTGCTGAAGAGCGAGACATAGGCATTGAAATTCGGCTCGGTCAGCCCGATCACCGGCATGTAGTTGAACGACCGCATCAACCCGATCGCCAGCCCGCCGAGGAACAGCACGGTGATGATGCCAAGCGCCGGGGCCAGCAAGAGAAAGATCTTCATCCGGTCGGACATCGCTGCCGCACCTCCCCTGTCTGCATCGGGACACGTGCCCGGCGGCGCCGAAGCCGCCGGGCGAAGTCGGTTCGATTACTGGCCGACGTTCTCGATCCAGCCGCGCTCGATGGCGGAAATCCATTCCGCCTGAAGTTCGGGCAGCGCGTTCTCGGCCAGTTCCGACGCGGCCACCACCGAGGGGTGGCGCTCGATCGCCGCGAAGGCCTCCTGGATCTCGGGTGCGGTGCGGTCCATCTCGATCCCGGGCGAGGTGCCCCAGACGGAGGGCAGCGCCTTCTCCAACTGCGCCTCGCCCGACAGCAGGACGTTTTGCAACACCAGCGCGGCGGCAAGATTGGGCGAGTTGAACGGGATCAGCGTGTAGTTGGTGTTGCCGATGGTCCCATCGGTCAGGCCGTAGGACTGCACCGTCTCGGGGTAGAGGCCGGATGCGACCGCGAGGCCGAACTGGGACGGCTCGTAGTTGAAGGTCAGGTCCACTTCCGAATTGGCGAACAACTCGTTGAGTTGCGCGATCGACGTGGGATAGGTCTGCCCGCCGCGCCACAGGTTCGGCTCCATCGCGTTCAGGATCTCCCAGGCGCGCGGGGCGACCTCGTCGAACAAGGCCTGGTCGAACGGCCCGAGCAGGTTATCCACCCCGCCCGCGGCGTGGTAGAAGACGTGCCGCACGAAGACCGAACCGCTGAAATCGGGCGGTGCGGGATAGGTGAACAGGCCCGGATTGGCCTCGACCCAGTCGATCAGTTCCGGGATCGAGCGGGGCGGGTTCTCGGTGCGGGCGGTGTCATGGGCGAAGGCGAATTGCGCCCGGCTCCACGGCACCTCGCAGCCATTGACCGGCACCCCGAAATCGTTGGCGATGGCCGGATTGTCCCAGTTGATCAGCGCGTTGTTCGGCAGAAGGTCGGTATAGCCGCAGAACACCAGATCGCCCTGCACCATGGTGCGGAAATTCTCGCCGTTGATCCAGATCATGTCCACCGCGCCATTGTCCATGACGCCGGCTTCCCGTTCGCCCAGCACGATGTTGACGGCCTCGACCGTGTCGGTCATGCCGATCCGGTTCAGCGTGATGCCGTATTCGTCGCGCAGGATGCCGCCGACAAATTCCGAAACATAGCGGTTGATGTTGTCGGACCCGCCCCAGAGGAACCAGTTCACCTCACCGCCGCGCGCCTGTTCGACGATGGCGTCCCAGTCCTGCTCCAGCAGGGCGGCGCCGTGGCCATCGGCAAGGGCATGGCCCGCGACGAATGTGGACAGCACGGCCGCAAGGGCCGTCGTATTGCGATAGTTCATTGTATCCTCCCTTTATCGCGCCCGTCTCCGGGACACGTTCCCATGCTTGCTCGGTTCTGCCTCCGGCCGGCTACCTCCGTCGCCAGCCGCAGGCCCGTTTCGTATGTCGCGACATTGGCCCGGCGCAGGGCATCCGCCGCCTCTTCGGACAGCGGGTCGAGGAATGTGCGCCCCTCGTCCAGCTGATCCCATGTCGCCAGCAGCGTGATGCAGGCCGCGCCGAAACGCGCGGCCACCGCTGCCACCGCCGCCGCTTCCATGTCGACGGTCTGCAGGCCCTCTGCCGCCCATCCGGCGCACATGGCGTCGGACTGCGCGAACAGGCTGGGCCAGGTCAGGTGCCGGGTCTCGTGGACCTGTGCGCCGCCGTCCCGCAGGATCTCCGCCGCCCGCGCACGCCATCCCGCGTCGAAGCTTACCTCGGGACCGGCGCCGTAGTGATGTGAAACACCGTCGCGTGCGACGGCGGCAAGCGGCACCGCGACATCGCCCGGCGCGATCCCCGGAACAAGGACGCCGCAGGTCCCGATCTGGATCACCAGCGGCGTGCCGCATTGCGTGAAGACATGGGCAGGCTCCACCGCGCGCGCCGCGCCGTAGGCGCAGCAATAGGCCACGACCGCGTCGCCGTGGCGGCCCACATGCATGTCGGGAAAGGGCAGTTCGGTGACCTCGCGCAGCCGGGACAGCCGCGATCTTGTCGCGTCGGCGCGCCACCATGTTCCTTCAAGGATCAGGACATCGGGCACATCGGGCAAGGCGGCATCAAGCGCCGCGTCCCACACCTTCCTGTCGACATCCAAGACCGCCATATAGCCATGTCCATAATTTGTTCTTACAAATTGTTTATAATCAATTCGGGCGCAAGACAAGGGCTTTTGGCCGCATCGCCGCCGCGCGCCATGGACCCGACAAGAAGGCGGCTTACCCGCTGGCAAGCCGCCTTCTTGACGATCGGATTGTGGATCAATCCCGTGCGCACTTGCGCACGGCTTTCTCACGGTGCGCGTCCGCGCA
>CAZTUG010000005.1:59318-67354 GCA_964615955.1 uncultured Roseicyclus sp. | reverse complement strand
GGCTTTCTCACGGTGCGCGTCCGCGCATGGCGCGGGCCACCATGGCCACGACGAAGAGCACGATGAACACGAAAAACAGGATCTGCGCGATCCCGGCCGACGCCGTCGCGATGCCGCCGAAGCCGAACAGCGCTGCGACAAGGGCGATGATGAGGAACGTGATGGCCCATCCAAGCATGATTTCAACTCCTTATGGATACTGGTCAGGTTACGGGTGGCCAACCACATCTGGTTCGAAAAGTTCCGAACGAACCCGCCCACATCCACCCTGCAGCCCGGTGGGCGCGCGCGCCGTTCAGACCGAGTCGGCGATCGGGATACCGGCACGGGCCAGCACATCAAGGACATCATCGGACCGGAACGGCTGCGGCAGCAGCATGATCCCCGATGCCTCGCCTGCCGTGCCACCGGACGGGCCCGCGTCAGTGAGACCCGAACTCAGCGCCACCACCATGCGGGAGGCCCCAAGCACCCAGGACCATTCTTCGGCGGTGACCAGGATATCGGGGGCGACGTCCAGCAGGGCCACGTCGTAGCATCCCCGCGGCACCCCGGTGCTCGAGGCGACCACCTCGACCGCGCAGGGGCCGGTGGCCTCCAGCGTCTCGCGCAGGTCCTCGGCCACCAGGGGATTGGAATGGTAGACAAGATAGCGCCTGCGCCGTGTCATGGAGTCTGTGGTCACGCGTCTGGCCTCTCTGCTGCCCCGGAACCAAACGGCTCCGGCGCGCATCATGGAACCGTTCGGGCCAGACCGCATTAAACTGGGACATACCCGACAGGAGAAACCATGGTAACCGACTGCGCGGCCTGCCCCTTGCGCCAAAAACAATGTTTCGACCCGCTGGAAAAGGACGAACTGGCCTTCATGCGGAAATTCAAGGTGGGCGAACTGAAGGTGGACGCCGGCACCACGCTGCTGATGGAGGGATCGAACAGCCCGCAACTGTTCACCGCGCTGCGCGGCATGGGCCTGCGCTACAAGCTGCTCCCCGATGGCAGCCGCCAGGTCGTCAATTTCGTGCTGCCCGGCGATTTCATCGGCCTGCAAGCAGGCGTCATGGGCGAGATGCAGCATTCGGTCGAAGCCACCAGCCCGATGACACTATGCGTGTTCGACCGGACTGACCTGTGGACCATGTTCAGACACCAGCCCACCCTTGCCTACGACCTGACATGGGTCGCCGCGATGGAGGAGTATTTTCTGGGCGAGGCGCTGGCCTCCATCGGGCAGATGTCGGCGATGGGCCGGATGTGTTGGGGCCTGCTGCGGTTCTTCACGCGCTGCCAGCATCTGGACCTGGTGCAGAACGACACCTGTGCTTTCCCGTTCCGCCAACAAGACCTTGCCGACGCGCTTGGGCTATCGCTGGTCCATACCAACAAGACGCTGATGAAACTGCGCAACCTGCAGATGCTGTCGCTTCAGAACGGGGAATTGCGCATCCTCGATGCGGAGAAAATCGCCGAGATCACCGGGATGCACCTCGATATCGTGAAAAAGCGCCCCCTGATCTGAGGGCGCTTCGGCAAATATGCGGCGGGGGCATTTGGCGGGGGCATTCGGCGGGGGCATTCGGCGGGGGCATTCGGCGCCGAGGTCAATCCTGCACGGACGGGTTCACGACAGACGGCGCAGCTTGTTCGGACGACGGGATACCGTTCCAGACGAGCGCGATGCCAAGGGCGGCAGCGGCAAGGGCCACGCTCACGACAATCCCGAAAATCGCGGGTTTGTGGCGGCGTTTCTGGGTCTCGACATTGGTTTCCGGTGCGGACATGGGGTCCTCCTTTTCGCTTGTTCACGGGGGATAACGCGCGCCCGGCCATGCGGTTCCGAAGATTTTCTCGCGCCGGACAGGCGTCACCCGGCGCAATCATGGCCCGGCGCGGACTTGGCATGGAACCCGACGCGCCTGCCACCGTTGTCTCCCCGATCAAGGCAAAAAAAAGGAGATGACAATGTCTGACGCTCTCAAAGTCGTGCCCTCGTCCGAGACGGTGAAAACCGGCGTGACGGACGTGAAGGCGATCGCGGCGGGCTTGTGCGACGTGCTTGCCGACACCTACCGCCTGACCTTCAAGACCCATGCCTACCACTGGAACGTGACCGGTCCGCTGTTCTACTCGGTCCACAACCTGACCGAAGACCAATACGAGGACATGTTCGCCGCAGCCGACGACCTGGCCGAGCGTGTGCGCGCCCTGGGCGAGCTTGCGCCGATGCGAATGGCCGACATCATGGAACGTTCGCGGATCGAGGACGCCAAGGATGCGCTGTCCACCGGCGCGATGGTCGACGACCTGTCGCGCGACCATGAACGCCTCGCCCACCGCCTGCATGGCCTGATCGAGATCGCGGGCGAGCATAACGATCCAGTCACCGAAGATCTCGCCACGGCGCGCGCCGCGTTCCATGAGAAGGCGGTCTGGATGCTGCGGGCGATCACTGCCGACTGACCGGGCGGCAGGGCTGCGCCGCCGACGGACAAGCCGGACAGAAAAAAGGGCCCCGTGCCTCCATGGCATGGGGCCCTTTCGTTGCGCGCAACGGCCTCAGCTTGCCGCGAGCAGGCTTTCGGTGGACGAGAAGAACATCGCCTGGCTGACAGCCGCGCGCACCTGTTCTTCCGTGTAGGGCTTGGTGATCAGGAAGGCCGGCTCCGGGCGCTCGCCGGTCAGCAGACGCTCCGGGAAGGCGGTGATGAAGATGACCGGACGCTCCCCCAACTGGGCCAGCAGCGTGTTGACCGCGTCGATCCCCGAGGATTTGTCGGCCAGCTGGATATCGGCAAGGATCAGGTCCGGTTCCGTCGCCTTGCCAAGACGGATGGCGGCGTCGCGCGTCCGGGCGATGTCCGTCACGGTGTGGCCCATGGAGGAGACGATGGAATGCAGATCCATCGCGATGATCGCCTCATCCTCGATGATCAGGATGTCGCCGGTGACCATGGACGCCATATCGGCCATCGCCACTTCGAACAGGTGTTCGGCGTCGCCACGCTCGATCCCCATGATGGTGGCGACCTCGTCCACCGAAAACTCCTCGACCGAACGCAGCAGCAACGCCTCGCGCGTGTTCGGCGTCAGCGTGCGCAGCTTGTCCTGGGCGCGTCTCTCCAGCGTTCCTTCCGTGTCGTCGGTGCCGTCGACCATGGCGCCCGAACTGGTCCAGATGCCATGGAACACCTGGAAAAGACCGGCCTTCGCCCGCGCCGCGCCGGTCAGCAGGTCCGGGTCCGCCACGATCGCCTCAAGCGTCGCCATCGCGTAGCGATCACCGCTTTGTTGCGATCCGGTCAGGGCCCGCGCGTAGCGGCGCAGGTAGGGAAGTTCGGCCGCGATCACCGTGCTGAGGTCGTTTGTCGGGGTCTGGGCAGTCATTTTCACACTCCATGCATTTTTTTGGGAACCTTTCAGGAGCGATCGGGTTCCCGGTAGAGATGAAATTTTTGTAGTGGCCACGAGAATCATGCCCGACAGAGCCGACAAGTCCAAGGTGACACAGCAGATCGACGAGAACCTGAAGCGCGTCTACGATAACGCCCTGTCTGAAGAGGTGCCGGAAAAGTTCCTGGCCCTGATCGCGCAACTCAAGGCGAAGGAGAACGAGGCCGATGCCAAGTGACCCCCGCCCGGACGATCCCCGCCAGGATGGTCCCCAGCCGACAGATCCCCGCCCGGATGGTCCCCATCCGACAGATCCCCGCGACGAGATCGTCGAACACCTGCCGTCGCTGCGGGCGTTCGCCGTCTCCCTGACCCGCAACAGCGCCACCGCCGACGACATCGTGCAGGACACGATCGTGAAGGCATGGTCGAATATCGACAAGTTCCAGCCCGGCACCAACATGCGGGCATGGCTTTTCACGATCCTGCGCAACACCTTCTATTCCCTGCGCCGCAAGCGCAGCCGGGAGGTGGCGGACGTCGATGGCGTCTACGCGGCGCAATTGTCCGAGAAGCCCGCACATGACGGTCGCCTCGCGATGCGGGATTTCGAACGCGCCTTCGTGCAACTGCCCTTCGATCAGCGCGAAGCCCTGCTTCTCGTGGGGGCGTCCGGTTTCTCCTACGAGGAAGCGGCCGAGATGTGCGGTTGTGCCGTCGGCACGGTCAAGAGCCGTGCGAACCGGGGCCGCAAGCGACTGGCGGACCTGCTGCACCTCGACGAGGGAGAGACGACCGACATGACGGACGCCGCAACCCTGGCGATGATGCCCACCAAGCCCGCTGCATGACAACCGGTGTCGGAATGCGGTGGCTCGGCTCCCTGCGCACGCGGTTGATCGCGATGTTGTCGGTGGCCTTGCTGCCGCTCGGGCTGGTTGCGGTCTACCAGACGGCAACGATCGTGCGCGACGCGGGAACCCTGACGGCGCGCGATATCCTGTCGCGCACCGAAGCGGCCACCGCCACCCAGTACCGGGTCCTGCTGCGCGCTTTCGGTGCGGCCGGAGCATTGGGCGCGGCCGCCGCAGCCCTCGACGATGCAGATAACGCCGCCTGCGACGCCATCATGGACCGCTTCCTGCAACTGAACCCGGAATACGTGTTCGCGGGCTTCGTCGACCGCGACGGCAGGCTGCGCTGTTCGGATGTCGGGCAGGATGTCGATCTGTCGCAATCGGACGTCTGGCGGCGTTTCTCGACCGCGACAACGGAAGCCGTCGCCGTCAGCCGCAGCGGCGCGGTATCGGGGCAGCCGGTCCTGATCGTCAGCGTGCCGATCCGTGACGCGGCCAGCGGTGCCCTTCTGGGACGCCAGAACCTGTCGCTGCCGCAATCGCTGTCCGCATTGCTGTTGTCCGAACGGATCGAGGCTCTCGACCTCGCGCTGATCGACGCCAGCGGCGCGGTTCTTGCCGCCAGCACCGGCCTTGAGGATACCAGCCGCTTCGACCGCATCGGGATCGTTCCGGCCGATCTGTCGGTCCCGGCGGATGGCCTTCTGACCACGCGCGAAACCGTCGCGAACGGCACGCAGCCCGTCGCCATCATGTCGTTGGTGCCCGGTCAGGTCTACGCGGTCGGCATCTGGGCCGAGGGCACGCAAACCGGCGCGTCGGCCTGGGATATCTCGGCCACGGCCTTCCCGATCCTGATGTGGCTGGCCAGCATGGCCGTGGCCTACCTGACCATCGACCGGCTGGTGCTGCGCCACCTGACAGCCCTGCGTCGGCGCATGGCCGACTTCTCCTTCAACGACCCGGGGCGCGGCGTCGCCCGTCTCGACCACGCCCCCGACGAGATCGAGGCCATCGCCCAGAGCCACAACGACATGATCACGGGCATCCTGTCGGATCGCGAGAACCTGCGCGACACGGTCCGCGAAAAGGAACTGCTGCTGAAAGAGGTCCACCACCGGGTCAAGAACAACCTGCAACTGATCTCCTCGATCCTGAACATGAATATCCGCACCGCGAAGGGGCAGGACGCCAAGGATACCCTCAAGCGGGTGCAGGACCGCGTGTTGAGCCTCGCGACGATCCACAAGGCGCTCTATGCCGATACGCGCGTGGATCAGGTGCGGGCGGATCGGATCGTGGCCGAGATCGTCGGCAGCATGTTCAGCATGGGCCTGCCGACGACATCGAAGGTGCGAACCTCGCTGGAGGTGGCCCCCGTGCGTCTCGATCCCGACCAGGCCGTTCCGCTGTGCCTGCTGGCGACCGAAGCCGTCACCAATGCCCTGAAATATGTCGGGAAACCGCCCGACGGGCCGCCCGCGATTTCCGCGTCGCTGGGTGAAACGCCCGACGGCTCGTGCGAATTGACCATCAGCAACACGCGCGGTGCGCCGGTCCCCGATCTGCATCCGTCCACCGGATCGGGGCTTGGATCGCGCCTGATCCTCGCATTCGGATCGCAATTGGGCGGAAAGGTCGACGTGACCGAAACCGACACCGAATACAGGCTTGTCGCACGTTTCGTGAAACTGGGCTCGTCCCCGGACGAGGGCGAGGCCGATGCCGCGGCCTGATCCGGTCACCTCGCTCGAGGTCTACATCACCGCGGCCGAGGCCTATCCCGCCTTCGAGGACATGTTCCTTGCCGCCCGGTCCGAGATCTGGGCCAGCTTCCGCGTCTTCGATCTCTCCACCGGCTTGCGCAGCCCGCGGGCCCGCGCCGTGGGCAGGGACTGGTTCGATCTCTTCTTCCATACGCTGCGCCGGGGCGTCGACATCACCCTGACACTGGCCGACTTCGACCCCATCGTCGCCACCCGGATGCACCGCGAAAGCTGGGCCGCCGCCCGGAAACTCGCGGGCGTGGCGGACCTGGCATCCGACGCCCCCGGCAAGCTGACCTTCCGCGTCGCCCGGCATCCCGCCCGCGTCGGTGCTCTGCCGCGCATGGCCTTCGCCGGCAAGGTCAAGGAAAAGCTCGGCGAACGCGATCCGGACGAATTGACGCCCGGCCTGCAGGACCTGTCCAGCATCCCCGACCTGTCACCCGCCACCCATCACCAGAAGATCGCCGTGTTCGACCGCGAGATCCTTTTCATCGGCGGGCTTGACCTGAACGAGCGCCGCTTCGACACCCCACGCCATGACCAGGCCTCCGCACAGACATGGCATGATGTGCACCTGCGCGTCACCGGGCCCGTGGTCGCCGCCGCCCAACGCCATGTCGAGACCTTCGAGGCCGTGACCGAGGGGCGCGTGCGGCCGCAGCCCCCGGCCGAGGGTTTCGTGCGCACCCTGTCGGCCCGCCGCGCGGTGGAGGTGCTGCACATCGCGCCCCGGACGCTGTGCTCCGAGATCTTCGCGGCCCATGTCGCCGCCATCCGCGGGGCCGACCGGCTGATCTACCTTGAAACACAGTTTTTCCGCGACCATGCCCTTGCCTCGGCGCTGGCAAGGCGCGGTGCCGAGGTGCCGGACCTCAAGGTCATCCTCGTGTTGCCCGCCGCCCCCGAGGATGTCGCGTTCGAGGGCAATGACGGCCCCGATGCCCGGTTCGGAGAGCATCTTCAGGTGGACTGCATCGACACCCTGCGCAAGGCCTTCGCCGACCGGCTGCTTGTCTGCAGCCCGGTGCGCGCCGCGCGCGCCCACGCGGCGCCCGCCGCCCGCCTGCACGGCGCGCCCATCGTCTACGTGCATTCCAAGGTGTCGGTCTTCGACACGGGCGCGGCGATCGTGTCCTCCGCCAACCTCAACGGGCGCTCGATGAACTGGGACACCGAGGCCGGGATCCTGCTGCGCCGCCCCGAACATGTGGAACAGGTGCGCGGCAAGGTGATGGGCCACTGGATGCCCGAACCGCTGGACGAAGCGCCCGCCGCCCGGTTCGACCGCTGGTCGCGGGCGGTGCGGGCCAATTTCATCACACCGCCCGACGGCGTGTCGCATTACCTGCTGCCCTACGACCTCAAGCGCGCCGAACGCGTCGCGGAAGATATCGTCGGGCTGCCGGACAGCATGGTCTGACCCAACTGCGCGGGGACGTGCCGCGCGGGGACGTGCCGCGCGGCCCGGAACCATTTCGCCGAACCGCCGTTGGTCCCCGGAAATGGAGGACGCCATGACACCCCGGACCACGACCGACCAGATCGACGCCTTGAGGGACATCACCACCGACATCGTCGACATCCTCAAAGGCTATGCCGAGATGCAGGAGCGCGCGGAGACCGACCTGCTGCCAGTGATCCAGCGCCTGCATGCGCTGCACGAAACCCATGCCGCGGAGCTGATGGACATGCTGGACCGGATCGGCGGCGCCCCCGAGGATGCGGGGTCCGCGATGGGGCTCGTGCACAAGGCGGTCGCGACCGCGCGGGACTGGGCGGGCGCGCTTGACGCCACGGCAATCCCGCAGATCGTGGATGGCGAAAAGCAGGTGTTGTCCTCCTATGACCGGGCGGTCGAAGCGATCGTCGCGCCGCCCGAACTTGTCACCCTGCTGGACCGGCAAAGGACGGTCCTTGCCGAACATGTCCATGCCATCGAACACGGGTGACGCCGCACCGGACACGCGGCGCGGGCCGGGTGACGATGCCCCGGCACACGAACAGGGCGGCGGCCCGACCC
>CAZTUG010000005.1:55940-59218 GCA_964615955.1 uncultured Roseicyclus sp. | reverse complement strand
CCCGTGCCCGACCCCGTGCCCGACCCCGTGCGCCCCTGCTCCGGATCGCTGGACCAGGCCCTCAGGCGACCCCGCCGAATGCCACCCCGGACAGCGCCGCCATGTCCTTCTTCCACGTCGTCAGATCGTCCCGGCTGAACTTCGACAGGTGGTCATGCCCGCAGGCCCGCGCCATCACCTGCATCAACTCCACCGAGGCCCCGAAGAAATTCGCCAACTGCCGCGCCGATTTCTCCACCACGATGCGGCTGACCAGATGCGGCTTCTGCGACGCGATGCCCACCGGGCAATTGTTCGTGTGGCAGGCCCGCATGGCGATACAGCCGATCGCCTGCAGGGCCGCGTTCGACACCGCGATGGCATCCGCCCCCAGCGCCAGCGCCTTGATGAAATCGGCGGGCGTGCGCAGGCCGCCGGTAATCACCAGCGTCACGTCGGGGCGCGTCGCGTCCAGATGCCGCCGCGCACGCGCCAGCGCCGGGATCGTCGGCACGGAGATGTTGTCGCGAAACAACAGCGGAGCCGCCCCCGTGCCGCCACCGCGCCCGTCGAGGATGATGTAATCCACCCCCACCTCCAGCGCCGCGTCGATATCCTTCTCGATATGCTGCGCGCTCAGCTTGTAGCCGATGGGAATGCCGCCCGTCCGGTCCCGCACCTCGTCGGCGAAATGGCGGATCTGCGCGGGTTCGGTCCAGTCCGGGAAGCGCGGCGGCGAAATCGCGTCCTGCCCTTCGTCCAGCCCCCGCACCTCGGCGATCTTGGCATTGACCTTGTGGCCCGGCAAATGCCCGCCGGTGCCGGTCTTGGCCCCCTGCCCGCCCTTGAAATGGAACGCCTGCACCCGCGCCAGCTTCTCCCACGAGAAGCCGAACCGGGCCGAGGCCATCTCGTAGAAATACCGCGTATTCGCCGCCTGCTCCTCGGGCAGCATGCCGCCCTCGCCGGAACAGATCCCCGTGCCCGCCAGGTCCGCGCCGCGCGCCAGCGCAACCTTGGCCGGCTCGGACAGAGCGCCATAGGACATGTCCGACACGAACAGCGGGATCTCCAGCCGCAGGGGCTTCTGCGCATTCGGGCCGATCAGCACGTCGGTGCCCACCGCTTCATCCTCCAGCATCGGCGGGCGGTGCAACTGCGCCGTCAGGATCTGAAGATCGTCCCAAACCGGCAACTCCCCCCTCGGCACCCCCATCGCGGCGACCTGCCCGTGATGCCCGGTCCGCTTCAGCCCGGCCTTGGCATAGCCCTGGATCAGTCCCGTATGCGGCTCCTCCTCCGTCCCGTGGGACGTGTCGGCATAAAGCCCCAGATAGGCGCTGCGGTTGAACGGCTGCGGGTTGTCATGGCCCCAGGCGGCGATCTCGTCTTCATCTACAAGAACATCAGTGCCCTCGACCCAGACCTCGAACTTGGGCAGCACCTCGGCGTTGGCATATTCCGACACCCCCGACTCTAGCCGGTAATCCCAGTCATGCACCCCGCAGATCAGGTTGCGCCCGCGCACGAAGCCGTCCGCCATCAGCGCGCCGCGATGCAGGCAGCGGCCGTAGAACACGCTTACTTCGTCATCCCAGCGCACCACCACCAGATCGACCTCGGCGACCAGCGCATAGGCGGGCTCCCGGTCCTTGAGGGTATTGAGGTCGGCGACTTTGACTTTGGTCATCGTATGGTCTCCATTCGGATCGGTCCTGCCCATACTGACCCAGTTCGGCCCAAGGTCCAGTCCCGTTTCCCGATCACCCCGCGAAGGCCCGCGCGATGCGGGGCAGATCCACCCGCGCACCCAGCCGCGTGGCCAGCAGGTACAGCCCGCCGATCTTGCGTTGCAGGAACAACGTGTCGGCGGGCGGGATGTGCCACAACTCGCGCTCCTGCCCGATCACCTGGCCGCGCTGGCGCAGGTCGTCGGCCAATCGGCTGGTGGCGAAATCGAACGTCTGCGGCCCGCGCAGGGCGGAAAAGCCCATCTCCGCCATGTCCACGATGGCCTCGCGGTGCGGGGCGGAGATGTCGGGCTTGAGAAACCCGATCGCCTGCAACTCCGCGAGGATGTCACTGCGCGCGCCCTCCAGCCCCGCGCGCAGCAGGCGGCGGTGACCCTCGGCCAGCGCCTCCGGGATCTCGCGCGTGGCGCCGAAATCCAGCAGCACGATCTGCCCGGTTTCGGCATCCCACTGGTAATTCGCGAAATTCGGGTCCGTCTGCATCAGGCGAAACTCGAACAACTCGCGCAGGCACAACGCGATCAGGGCCTCCGCCGCCGCGTCGCGGGTGGCGGGCGCGGCCTCGGCCAGCGCCTCGATGGGCAGGGACGGCTCGAATGACATCGCCAGCGCGTCGCGGGTGGACAGATCCGCGCGGTGTTCGGGCACGCGAAAGCGCGGATCGTCGGCCAGAAGCGCGCCGAAGCGCGACAGGTAGCGCCCCTCGCGGGCGTAGTCCGCCTCCTCGTGCAACTGCCGCCGTGCCTCCGCCATCAGCGGAGCGATGTCCAGGTCGCGCGGCCAGAGGCCCGACCAGCGGATCAGCGCGGCGACATTGTCGAGGTCGCTGTCGATGGAGGCGCGCACCCCCGGATATTGCAGCTTCAACGCCAGCCGCATGCCGTCCGCCGCCGTGGCGCGGTGCACCTGCCCGATGGACGCGGCGGCCAGCGGGCGGGTATCGAAGCTGCGGAACAGGCGGCGAAACCCGTCGCCATAGGCCGCCGCCAGAACCGCCTTGAGTTGCGCGGGCGGCATCGCGTCGGCATCGGCGCGCAGCCGGGCGAGGATATCGGCCAGTTCCGGCGGCAGCACATCGCCGGTTTCCATCGACAGAAGCTGGCCCAGCTTCATCGCCGCGCCGCGCATTTCAGACAACCGGTCGGTGATCCGGGTGACGTTGCGCGGCGTCAGCAGCAGCGCGGCCATATCCGGCGCACGGCCCGTCAACGCGGCTTGCGCGCGCCCCGCGACCGCCTGTCCGGCAAGCCCCGTCGCCAGCCCGCCAAGGCGCGTGAACCGCGCGAAGCGCCCGGTCGGCACAGCGCGCAGGCGCTCGGTCGGCACAGCGCGCAGGCGCTCGGTCGGCACAGCGCGCAGGCGCTCGGCGTCCGACGGAGCGGCGCCAGGTGGTGGCTCGTCCGGGGCTTTGGTCATGGGCATGGCTCCCGCAGCGACGCTGTCCGCCCGCTACGTAGCCCGCCGCGCGACGAGGCAAGGTCGCACCGGTCCAACTGCCCGCCCTGACGCCCGCCCAGACGCCCAGGCCGGTGCCCACGCCGGTGCCCA
>CAZTUG010000005.1:49537-55840 GCA_964615955.1 uncultured Roseicyclus sp. | reverse complement strand
CGACAGGCCAGGCCCTTCGCGCGCCATGCTCGCCACCAAGGTCATCCGCCCGCACCGCCCGCCTCCAGCGCCGGTCGCCCGCAACGCCAGACAGAACAACCGACTGCGCGCCATGCCGCACAGCAAGAACCGCCCGGATCGCCTGCCAACAAGGCGGTCCGCTCGCCCTGCTTGCCGACAAGCTCAGCGCGACAGACAGCAACAGCGCTGCCGCCCGCACCGCACTCGAGTCCTGCAAACCGGCCTGCACGCCGCTCTGACGCACCGCTTACCTCTTTGTCTTCCCCAGCATCTTCCCCTTCGCGAACAGCGCGAAGCGTCCGCGCCCGTCCTTCTTGGCCTCGTAAAGCGCGGCATCCACATCGGCCATCATCCGTTCCACCGTGGGACGTTCGGCATATTGCAATGTCGATACGATCCCGATGCTCGCCGAGACTTGGCACAGCACATTCTCGAACCGGATCGGCTTCTCGATCCGCGCGATCAGGCGGCTGGCGATCCGTGCCGCCACGCCCGGGGCCGGCGCCGGGCGCAGGATCACGAGAAATTCGTCCCCGCCCACCCGCGCGGGGAAATCGTTGCGCCGCAATTCGCGGTCCAGCACGCGGCTCACCTCGATCAACACCGCGTCGCCCGCGGCATGGCCATGGGTGTCGTTCACCACCTTGAACAGGTCCAGGTCCAGATGCATCAGCGAGAAATCCTGATGCCGGGTCGCCAGCAACTGATCCAATTCGTCATCGATGGCGCGGCGGTTGGACAGGCCGGTCAGCGCATCGGTGCGGGCCTGGAAATGGGCCGAGGCATGGGCCGCCTGCAGGCGTTGCGACAGATGGCGCGACAGGCGTGCGGTGGAACTGTTGGCCTCGTGCAGATACAGAAGCTCGACGGTCTGGTCGCAGGGCGAGAAATCCCGCAGCGTCAGCGAGAAATCCGCCACCGCGCGCGCGAAGGACAGCCCCAGCGACACGTCCAGGATCGCGCCCGAACTGTCGGGCAGCGGCATGATGACCCCGCGCAACGGCAGATGCGGGGCCGTGCGCAACGCCAGCGACAGCCGCGACCCCGCCTGCCCCATCAGGCCGGTAAACTCCGCGATCCCCGCCGGGCGCCGCACCTCCACCAGGTCGAGCAGCCGCACCCCGACCGACGCCGCCGGGCCAAGCATCTTGCGGATCGTCGGCCCGGCATGGCACAACCGTCCCTGGCCATCGACCGCCACATGCATCGGCATCAGACAGTCCAGCACCTCGAACGGCAGCCGCAGATCGGGGATGACGCTCGCGTGCATCGTCATGGCGCCGTCTCCGCCAGCACGAAGCTGCGCCCCGCCGCATGGTGCGCGTCATGCACCACGATCCGCAGGCATTCCCCGCCGTCGTCCATGCCGTCCAGATGCACCAGCGCCAATGCGCCGTAGTCATCCGCCATCGCCCGCAGCGCGCCCAGCAGGATCGGCCCGATCCCCGGCATCTTCCACATCGCACGCAAGGCATAGGTTTCCGCGTCGATCTGCGTGACGGTGATCTCCGGCATCTCGATATCGGGCATCGCCATGCGGCCGCGATCCGCCAGTTCGTCCAGCGACAGGACGAATTCCGCGAAGCTGCCGCCGCTGAAGCGCAGCAACCGACGCAGGGGATCGAGCGGTGGATGGGTGATCAGGAAGGTGCCCAGATCCTCCAGAAGCGCATTGGGGTTCTGGTGCAGAAGATCGACCGCGGCCTGAAAGACAGCCAGCGTCTGGGTGTCATCGTAATGCAGCATCGCTTCGAAATCCACGAACCCCAGATCCGCCTGCGAGCGGATCTCGGCCCAGATATCGGCCCCGTAGGTTTCGACCAGAAACCCCTGAAGCGCGCGATTGATCATGCCATGCATTGCTGGGGTGGCCCCGTTCTCGCCCATGCGTTCTGAGGTGACGCTAGGGCAAAAGGGTAAAGAATCCCTTGCGGGCCGGGGGCGCCGGGTGCCGGGCGCGCGGCTCAGAAATCGGTCGGCGCGCCGCCTTCGGCCTTTCGCCGCGCCACGAAATCGGCCAGCTCGTCGCGGATCGCACGATCCATCGGCGGCGCCTCGAACTCGTTCAGGATTTCCTTGTAGATCCGGTGCGCGCGCTCCACCGTCCAGACCGCGCCATCCAGCCGCCACGACTCGAAGTTGCGCCAATCCGACAGGAACGGGGCATAGAACGCCTTCTCGTAGCGATCCTGGGTATGCTGGACGCCGAAGAAATGCCCGCCCGCGCCGACCGTCGAGATCGCATCGAAGGCAAGCTCGTCCTCCCCGGTGCCAAGGATCTCGGGCTCGAAATAGCGCTGGATCTGCTGGATCAGCTCGCAATCCATCACGAATTTTTCGGGGCTCGCGATCAGCCCTCCCTCCAGCCAGCCGGCGGCGTGGTAGATCATGTTCGCGCCCGACTGCACGCCCGACCACAGCGAATTGGACGTCTCCCACATCGCCTGCCCGTCGGGCACATTGGCCGCGCAGACCCCGCTGGCGCGCATCGGCAACTTGTAGAACCGCGCCATCTGCCCGGTCATCTGCGTCGCGCGCATGTATTCCGGCGTCCCGAAGGCGGGCGCGCCCGATTTCATGTCCACATTCGACGTGAAGGTGCCGATCGCCACCGGGCATCCCGGCGCGATCCATTGCAGCAACGCGATCGCGGCCAGCCCCTCGGCCAGCGACAGCGCCACCGCGCCCGCCATCGTCACCGGCGCCATCGCACCGGCCAGCGTGAACGGCGTCACCACCACCGGCTGACCGCGCCGCGCCAGCCGCATGGCGCCGTCCAGCATGGGAAAATCGTGCTTCAGCGGCGAGACCGAGTTGATGTTGGTATACATCCGCGGCGTGGCGTCGAATTCCGCGTGGGTCAGCCCGCCCGCGATGCGCACCATCTCCATCACGTCCTCGACCCGTTCGCGGCCCAGCGAATAGGCATGCGTCACCTTGTCGGTCAGCGTCAGCTTCTCGAACAGACAGTCCAGATGGCGCACGCTGGCATGCACGTCGATCGGCTCCACCGGGTAGCCGCCGGCGAAATGGATGCAGTTGAAATACTGGGTCAGCTTGATGAACTCGACATAGGTGGCCATGTCGCCGGGCCGCTTGCCCCGCTCCAGATCCCACGAATTCGGCGGGCTGGAGACATTGCCGAACAGCATGTGGTTCTCGCCCATGATCAGTCTGCGATCCGGGTTGCGCGGCGTCAGCGTGAAGCTCGACGGGGCGCGCGCGACCATTTCCTCCACGAAAGCCTGCTCGAAGAACACGGTCTGGCCCTGCGTCTTGCAGCCCGCCTCCGCCAGATGGCGCACCGCCTCGTCGTTGAGCATCTCGATCCCGATGTCCGACAGGATGCGCATGGCGCCCCTGTGCAGGGCCTGCACGCCGTCCTCGTTCAGCGGCTCGGTGGGGCGGTCGTTGTTGATCGGCAACCGCCACGGCGTCTGCTCGATGACATGGGCCGACGACCGCGCCACACCCGCGGCACGGCCTCCATGGCGGCGGCGGCGGGGGGGAGTGGCATCGGTCATGGCTTTGGCCTTCGGCTGGGCGGTGGGGCGACACCCAACCCTCGCCCATCGCGGCCCCGTCTGGTTTTGCGGATAGCGACGAAGCGCGTCGTATTTGAGACATCCCCGTCCCGCATGCCCCGTCAGCGCCCGTCCCGCATGCCCCGTCAGCGCCCGTCAGCGCCCGTCGAGCCACGCGCCAAGGGCCGCGATATCGGGCAGGACCGCGTCGGCATGGGGCGCCAGATCGACCGCGTCGGCCACCCCGGTCAGCACCGCGACGCAGGTGAAGCCCGCCGCGCGGCCCGCCGCCATGTCATGGGTGCTGTCGCCGACCATCACCAGGGCCTCCGGCGGCAGGTCCTGCGCCTGCGCGAAGGCAAGGCACATGCCGGGCGCGGGCTTGGCGCCGTGGCCGCTGTCCGATCCCGCGACGAAGGCGAACAGGTCCAGCACCCCCGACGCGCCCAGATGCGCCCGGGCCGAGCCCTCGGTGTCATTGGTGGCCAGCCCCAGCGGCAGGCCGCGCGCGCGCAGGGCCGACAGGGTGGCGTGCAACGGCACCGCCTCGACCAGCGCTGTCGCGGCCGCCTCGCGCGTCAGGATGGCATGGATCTCGTCCAGCCCGCGCCCCGGCAGTTCCGCCGCGATGGCCTCGGACACCGCGCGCGCGGTGCCCGCGATCACGAAACTGCCCGGCCGGAACCGGCGGCTCGGCAGGTCGAATGCCAGGGTCTCGGCCAGCCGCGCGGCGCAGGCGGGATCGCCCGCGCTCAGCGCCAGGATCATGCGATGCGCCCAGCCGCCCCAGGTGCGCTGGAAATCGAACAACACGCCGTCCTTGTCGAACAGCAGGCCCCGGACCCGCGCGCCCATCCTCAGGTCCAATGCATCATCGCGCCACCGGGCAGGGCGGCGCGGATGGCGGCGAAATCCTCTGCCCTGATCCCGGTGCCCGCCGCCGCCTCCAGCACCCAGGCGTCGTCCATCAGCAGGAAATCAAGCACCGAGGCGAGGAAATCGGGATCGCCTGCACGCTGCCGCAGATCCGCCTCGCCGACCCCTGTGTTAACCATGAACGAGGGCAACAATTCCTCCTGTCCCGCCAACCAGGCAAGGAGGGACAGGGCGCGGGACTCGGCGAAATCTTGCTGCATGGTTTTCCATCCCTTGGGTCTTAAAGGGTTTGTTAACTATTCGGGTCCAAATTCCGCTCAGAGTTATCGGGTTTTGTATATATTGCCCAGTGTAGTGAAGATGTGAGGACACCATGACGGGGCGGATTCTTGTCGTTGACGATGTGGCCACGAACCGCATCGTCATGAAAGTAAAGCTCGCTGCCGCCTGCTACACGGTCGAACAGGCCGAGAATGGGGCGACAGCGCTCGCCGCCGTGCGCAAGAACAAGCCCGACCTGATTCTGCTCGACGTGATGATGCCCGACATGAGCGGGCTCGATGTGTGCCGCGCGCTCAAGGCCGATCCCGCCACCGCCGACATCCCCGTGGTGCTCATCACCGCGCTGTCCGACCGCAACGCCAAGATGGAAGGGCTGGAGGCCGGCGCCGACGATTTCCTGACCAAACCGGTGGAGGAAATGACCCTGCTGGCCCGCGTCCGTTCGTTGCTGCGCGCGCGCGATCATGTGCGCGAACTGCACGGACACGCACAGGGCGAAACCGTTTCCGCCTATGGCTTCGCCGAAGCCGCCGCCGGCTTCGAAGGCCAGACCGAGCGTCCGGGCAAGATCGCGCTGGTCGCGCCCGGCCCCAAGGGCGCGGTGCTGTGGAAATCCGCGATCGACGACCGTTTCAACGGCCATGTGCGGATCATCCCGCGCGAAACCGCCCTGTCCGAAGCCATGACCGACGATCGGGACGCCCCTGACATTTTCGTGATCTCCGTCGATCTGGGCCAGCGCAACGAAGGCCTGCGCCTGCTGTCGGACCTGCGCTCGCGCCCCGGCACCCGCCACGCCGCGACGATCATGATCCTGCCCGCGGGCGATAGCGAACGCGCCGCCATCGCGCTCGATCTCGGCGCGAACGACGTGCTGCAAGATCCCTTCGATGCCAAGGAACTGGCGATCCGCATCTCGGCGCAACTGGACCGCAAGCGCCGGGCGGACCGGATGCGCGCGGGTGTGCGCGCGGGGCTTGAGGCGGCGATCACCGATCCGCTGACCGGGCTTTACAATCGCCGCTATGCCCTGCACCGGATGGAACAGATCGTGACCGGCACCGTGCAGGGACCGACGGCCGGGACCGCGGTGATGATGATCGACCTCGATTTCTTCAAGACCATCAACGACACCCACGGCCATGCCGCGGGCGATGCGGTGCTGCGGCAGGTCGCCAAGCGGCTCGGTGCGCAACTGCGCGCGCGCGATCTGCTGGCGCGCATCGGGGGCGAGGAATTTCTCGTCGTGCTGACCGATACCGACATCGACCGCGCCGCCGATTGCGCCGAGCGGTTGCGCCGCGCCATCGGGGACGACGGCTTCGATATCGGCAAGGGCAGCCTGCCGGTTCGGGTGACGGCCAGTGTCGGCCTCGCCCTGCCGGGCGCGCTGACTGGCGCCGCAACGCCCGAGATGCTGATCCACCGTGCCGACATGGCGCTTTACGGGGCCAAGTCCCATGGCCGCGACCAGGTCAGCCAGGTGTCGATGGACGCGGCCTGAGCTGCACCTGCGCCACCTGCCCGCACCACAGCCCGCAAGCCCCACGGCGCGCAAGCCCCACGGCGCGCAAGCCCCACGGCGCGCAAGCCCCACGGC
>CAZTUG010000005.1:47686-49437 GCA_964615955.1 uncultured Roseicyclus sp. | reverse complement strand
CGCAAGCCCCACGGCGCGCAAGCCCCACGGCGCGCAAGCCCCACGGCGCGCGAACGGGCCCTAGCGGCGATCCGGCCCGAAACGGCGCATCATCCGCGACAGGCGTTCGGCCAGATCGGCGCGCTCCTGCGGGGTCATCGTCTCGATCTGGTCCAGCAGCGCGACATGACCGCTTTCCTGCAACGACGCGGCCAGTTCCCGCGACCGCGCAAAGGCGGCCTCGGCGGCGGCGCGGTCGAACGGGTCGGCCAGAAGCACGGCCTGAACCGCGCGCAGCGTCCCGCCGATGGCGCGGCGGTCCTCGCGCAGCGGCGCGCCCCGGCGCTCGATGCGGCCACGCAACTCGTCACGATCCTCCCGCGACAGGGCGATCCCGAACGGCCCAAGTCCCAGCGTCCGCAGGGCCGGCGCTCCGTCATCACCGCCACCCCGGCGCAGCACCACGCCCGCCACCATCCCGACGATCGCAAGGTTCAGCGCCAACGACACCGCCAGCGCGACCTTCACCCATCCGGCGGTCCGGGGCTTGCCCTGTTGCGTCTCAGACATCGTCGGCCTCCACCCATAATGCGCCGATATCCGGCGTCACCTCGTAGCCCGGGGACGAGAACGGCAAGGCCCCCTCGCCGATCCAGCCGGTGACCGCGTCCGGGGCATAAAGCCCCACCGCCAGCCCCGCGACACCCGCTGCCGTGATCCCCGACACCACGCTCCAGCCGCCCAGTCCCGCGACCAGTCCGGCCATCCATCCCGACGATCGGACCCGCGACCGCGCAACGCGGCGGGGCGGCGGGGCATCCAGCCCGACCTGCACGGCCTCGGCAGCGGATTGCACGGCCTCGGCATCGGCCAGCACGCGCGCCACAAGCTCCGGCGCAGGCCCCTCCTGGCCCGACCGCTGGCCCGACCGCTGGCCCGACCGCTGGCCTGCCCCCTCGCCTGCCCCCTGCGCACGCGCCTCGGCGAACAGGGCCTCCAACTCCGCGTCAGGGCTCCCATCACGGCCCGTTTCATCTCTCGTCGCCATACCCCAAGGCCTCCTTCCGACCGGCCAGCGCCGCTGTCAGCGCCCGTTTTCCCCGTGCGGTCAAGCTTTCGACCGCCTCCACCCCAAGGCCGAGGATCTCGGCAATCTCGGGGTTCGACAATTCCTCGATATGGCGCAGCACCACCGCCTGCCGCTGCCGTTCGGGCAAGCGCGCCAGCGCCGCGTCCAGCGCATCCATGCGCCCCGCCTGCTGCAACCGTGCCTCCGCGCCCGGCGCGTCGTCGGCGAAATCGTCATCGCCCAACGCGACCGAGCGGCCCGACCGCCGCAACCGGTCGATGCTCAGATTGGCGACGACCCGGTGCAGCCATGTCGCGGGCCGGGCGGCACCATCGGTCTGCCAGCCCTCGGCGGCGCGCCACAGGCGCAACATCGCCTCCTGCGCCACGTCCTCGGCCTCGGCCCGGTCGCCCAGCACGCGGGCGGCATGGCGGAAGGCGCGCGGCAGCAGGCGCTCGGTCAGCAGCCGGGCGGCGGCACGGTCGCCATGGGCGAACAGCACCATCAGCGCCCCGTCATCCAGAGCCCCGAGATCGAAGGCCCCGGCGGGGCCTGCATTTTCTGACTGCGCCGCTGCCATTCCGCCTGCTTATCCTGCCCCGTGGCCCTTGGGAACGGGCGCCGTGGACCCCGGCGCCTTCGACTGGGGGCGCGGCCCGACACTGCCGCCAGACCGCGCCCGCCACCCAGGTTACCCGCGATC
>CAZTUG010000005.1:0-47586 GCA_964615955.1 uncultured Roseicyclus sp. | reverse complement strand
TGGGCCACCGCCTCGTCGAACTCGGCCTGCGTGACCGCGCCGTCGCCATCGGCGTCGATGCGCGAGAACATGCGCTCCAGGTTCGGACCCCGGCCCTCGCCGTCGCCGCGCCCGCCGCGCCCCTCGCGCCTCTCGCGGGCGGCCTGCATCTCGGCCAGCGTCAATTGCCCGTCGCCATCGCCATCCATCCGCTCCAGCATCCGGTCCACGCCGGTTTCGACGCGGGCCGAAGCCGCCGCGATCAACTCGTCGCGGGTCAGGACGCCATCGCCGTCGGCATCGGCCTGCGCGAACCGGTTCGGACCGGCGGCCTCCATCTCCTGCAGCGTGATCACGCCATCGCCATCGGCATCAAGCTCCGAAAAGGTCATCCGCGGCGGCTGGCCCGGGCCCTGCTGGGCGACGGCGGGGGCGGCAAGGGCGGTCGGGATCATCAGGGCCAGCAGGCCGGCTTTCATCAGTGACATACGAAGAACTCCTCTGTTTCGTTCCTGTCTGATGGGTCTCACGGGGCAGGCCGCCCGTTCCGTCGAAAAAAATCGTTCCGGCCTCCTCCCCCCGTGCCACGAGGTCGCGGCGCAGAGGGCTTTACCATCGCCGCGGGCGGGCGCATCTTGCCGCCATGGAACTCGATCAAACCGAACTCTTCACCCCCGCCCCGCCCGAGCGGCCCGCATGGCCCGCCATGGCGCGCGGCCTGCGCCACCGCTGTCCCGCTTGCGGCGAGGGCGCGCTCTACGAGCGCTACCTGAAGCTGCGCCCCGCCTGCCCCGCCTGTGGCGAGGATCTGAGCCACGCGCGCGCCGATGACGGCCCCGCCTACCTCTCCATCCTGCTGACGGCCCATGTCATGGGCACGCTGCAACTGGCGGTCTACCACCTGTGGCAACCGCCCGCCTGGATCATGGCGGTCAGCTTCTCGCTCGGGGTGACGGCGATGGCGCTGGCACTGCTGCCGCGCTTCAAGGGGCTGATCGTGGGCGTGCAATGGGCCAAGCGGATGAACGGATTTTGATCGACAAAAGCGCGATCCGCGATGCCGCCACGGTCATCGTGCTGCGCGATGCGACAACGCGGCCCCGCGTCCTGATGGGGCAGCGCGGCTCTGCCGCCGTCTTCATGCCGTCGAAATTCGTCTTTCCCGGCGGCGCGGTGGATGCGGTCGACGCCACCATTCCCCTGGCGCGCGCGCCCTCCCCGGCCTGCGCCGCGCGCCTGGGCGACACCGGCCCGGCCCTGGTGGCCGGCGCGGTGCGCGAATTGTGGGAGGAAACCGGCCTGCTGCTCGGCGCGCCCGATGCCCGCGCGCAGGCGATGAAGGCCCCGCGCGGCTGGCGCGGCTATCTCGCGACCGGCCACCTGCCCGACGGCGCGGCGCTGGACTACGTGTTCCGCGCCATCACGCCCCCCGGCCGCCCGCGCCGCTTCGATGCGCGCTTCTTCCTGGTGCAGGCCGAGGCGCTGGCCTCGGACCCCGACGATTTCGGCGGGGCGGAGGACGAGTTGAGCCACCTGCAATGGGTGGCGCTGGATGCCGTGCGCGGCTTCGACATGCCCTTCATCACCGAGGTCGTGCTGGCCGAACTGGCCGCGCGGATCGAGGGGCGCGCCACCCCCGGCGTGCCGTTCTTCGACAATTCCGACGCGATCAGCCGGTTCTGCAGGCTCTGACCTGCGCCGCCGGGCGCGGCAGCGGGCGTCACGCGCCGCCGCCGCGCAGCCCGGCCCAGAGGATCAGGCCGACCGAGGCAAGGATCAGCGCGATACCCGCGACCTCGCCGCGCGATGTCGTCTCGCGCAGGAAGAAGGCCGAGAACACGAAGGTGAAGACCAGTTCCACCTGCCCCAGCGCCTTGACATGGGCCGCCGTCTGTAACGCGAAGGCGGTGAACCAGCCCAGCGACCCGAGGCCCGAGGCCAGGCCCGTGGCCGCGCAGATGCGCCACGCGGCGGCGACGCGGGCGATCTGGCCCGGTTCGCGCATCGCCAGCCAGAGGCCCAGCGTCACCGACTGGATGAAGGTGGCCGTGACCAGCGCCACGGCCGCGCGCAGCGGCGCATCGCCGCCCTCCAGCGCCAGCGTCGCGCCCCGGTAGCTGACCGCCGAGATGGCGAACAGCACGCCCGCGGCCAGCCCGTATCCGCTGGCCGCGTTGAACAGCCGCGCGCGCCAGCGCAGCGCGGTGGCGGCGGGCGGGTCCGACAGCACCATGACACCCGCGAAGCCGATCGCGATGGCGACAAGGACCGGGGCGGACACCGCCTCGCCCAGCACGACCAGGCCGATCAGGGCGGTCAGCATGACCTCGGATTTCATCAGGGTGATGCCGACATAGAAATGCCGATGCGCAAACAACGCCACGATGCAGGCCGTCGCCACCATCTGCGCCAGCGCGCCCGCGATCACGAAACCCCAGTAGCCGGGGCCGGGAATCGGCCAGCCCTGCCCGCTGGCGATCCTGTAGACGACCAGCAGCACCCCCACCATCGGCAGGGCGAAGGCGAAGCGCGCCCAGGTCGCGCCGCCCGTCGACAGGCTGGTGACCTTCAGGTGCCGTTGCAGCACGAACCGCAGGTTCTGCAGGAAGGCGGCGACAAGCGTGGCGACGATCCAGAGGGGCATGGCCGCCCTGATGGGCACAGTCCGCCCCCTTGCCAAGACCTATTCGATCACTCGGGCCGATAGAACGGATGGGGCACCGGGTCCTTCGCGCGCAGCAGGTGGCGGCGGAAGATCTCGCCATAGCTGCGGTAACGGTAGCCGTTACTGCGCCGCAGATAGGTTTCGACATTGTTGAAGTAGATGCGCGGCAGCCGGTACCATGGCAGCTTCGGGTGCATGTGATGGACGACATGCAGGTTGTTGTTGAGAAACAGGAAGGCAAGGATCCCGCGATCCTCGATGATCACCGTGCGCCCGCGGGCGCGCTCGTGGGCCTGGTGCTCCAGGAAGGTGCGGATCTTCAGGACCGACAGGCCAAGGTAGCACGCCAGCAGGTAGGCCCAGACCGGCAGCGGTGCGACCGCGACAAGGGCCAGCACGGCGCTTGCGGTGACCAGATGCGCGGCCCACGCGCCCAGCACGCGCCGGTCGCCGGCCCGGATCAGCCGCCAGTCGCCCGCCAGGAACATCGCCTGCCCCAGCGCCGGGCCGATCAGCATCCGCCCCGCCAGCGTGTTGTTGACCTGCCGCAGCGCGCGGCACCAGCGCGGCAGGCGCGCCCAGACCGCCGGGTCAAGGTAGTTGCTTTCCGGATCGTCATAGGGATCGGTCAGGCGCGCATCCATGTGATGCGCCAGATGCGTGTCGCGAAACCGGATATACGGGATCGCAAGGTTCAGCGACACGAAGACCAGCGGCTCGCCCAACCGACGATCGCCGAAGGGGTGGCCGTGCAGCACCTCGTGTTGCAGCGACGATTGCAGCGCGATCACCGGCACCAGCACCGCCACCGCAAGCGCGATGCTCAGCCCCGGCAGCCAGAACAGGGCCAGCGCCCACACCGCGTAACACCCGATGATCAGGCCAAGGGTCGGCCACTCGATTCGCATGAATGCCTCTCATGTCCGGGTGCGCGTCCCGGCGCAGCCTGTGGTCCCGGCGCGTTGACCGCGCCGTCAATGTCCCGGCGCGTTGACCGCGCCGTCAATGTCCCGGCGCGTTGACCGCGCCCGCCATGTGACAAACCTATGACAGCTTGATTGTCAGGAGCAGTCAGTGTTTTCTCCACATGAAACCAACAAAGTTGATTAGATCAAACAATGGTGCAGAAAATCGACAAACGCGTCCGCGCCCGGATGTTCCGGGACCGCCTGATGACCGCGCTGGCCACCTCCGGCCTCAGCCGCGCGGGGCTGGCGCGCGCGGTGCAGGTGGACCGCTCCACCATCACCCAGATGCTGGCCGAGGATACGGCCCGCGTGCCCGGCGGCCATGTGGTCGCGTCCTGCGCGCAGGCGCTCGATGTGTCGGCGGACTGGCTTCTGGGGCTGACGGATCGCCCCGAACAGGCGGGCAAACTGCTCGACGCATCGCTGTCGATCTCCGAAACCGGGCGCGCCACCACGCTCGACGACCAGATCTTCCAATGGCAGCGCGAGGCCGAGGGCTACAAGATCCGCCACGTGCCCACGACCCTGCCCGACGTGCTGAAGACCGATGCGATGCTGCGCTGGGAATACGCGCCGATCACCCATCGCAGGCCCGATCAGGCGATCGAGGCGGCGGCCGAGCGGCTGGACTGGATGTCGCTGACCCAAAGCGATTACGAGATGGCGTTGCCGGTCCACGAGGTCGAAAGCTTCGCCCGGGCCGAGGGCTACTATTCCGGCCTGTCCGCCGCGATCCGGGCCGCGCAACTGGACTGGATGATCGAGGTCTATGACCGTCTCTATCCCGGCCTGCGCATCGTCCTGTACGATGCCCGCACGGTCTATTCCGCGCCGCTCACGGTGTTCGGGCCGAAGATGGCGGTGATCTACTTGGGCCAGCACTACATCGCGTTCCGCGACCGGGACCGGGTGCAGACCCTGTCGCGCCATTTCGACTGGCTGGTGCGCGAGGCGGTGGCCTCCTCGCGCCAGATCCCCGATGTCCTGCGCCGGTTGCGCGCGCAGATCGCCTGACCCGAGGGGCCCGCCCGTCAGGAGGCCTTGGCCTGCGACATATCCAGACCCCGTCAGGAGGCCTTGGCCTGCGATATATCCAGAACCCGTCGGGACGCCTTGGCCTCCGACATCTAAATCCCGTCAGGAGGCCTTGGCCTGCGACATCTACAGCCCGTCAGGAGGCCTTGGCCGCCGACATCTACAGCCCGTCAGGCGGACACCTGCGCCACCGACCGCCCCAGCCCCTCGGGCAGGGGCAGCCCGCCATGGGCCGCCGCCGCGGCCCCCAGCCACGCCGCCACATCGGCGCGCGGCGGGGCCGAGCGGCGGATGCCAAGGTCCATATGCAGCAACAACTGCTCGGCGGTGGCGCAAAGCCTGCCGCCCACGCGCAACTCGTGCCAGACATGGAATTTCTTGCCGCCGCCCGCAATCACCCGCGTCGTCACCGCGATCCGCTCGCCGATATTCACCTCGCCCAGATGGCGGATATGGGTCTCGACCGTGAAGACGGAAAAGCCCTGCGCCACGCAGTCCGCGTCCAGCCCCGCCCAGTGCAGCATCTGGTCCGTCGCCTCCGAGAAGACACCCAGGTAATGCGCCTCGTTCATGTGGCCGTTGTAATCGGCCCAGTCGGGCGGCACCACGCGGTCCAGCGTGACGGGCGGCGCGGCGGCGGCGGGATCGGGCGCGGGCAGATCTCCATCCGCTTTCGGCACCGCCTGCACGCCGGGCAACAGGGCCGCCACCGTCTCGGCCATCACCGCTCCGAAGGCGCGATGGGCGTCTGCCTCCCAATGCACGCCGTCCACGTCCGACACGGCCACATGGTCGCCCGCGCGCAGGAAGGCCGCGCCCGCGCGCGCGCAGGCGGCCTCCAGATGCGCCTCCAGCCCGCGCTGCCGCGCCTCCGCACCCGCGAAGGCCTCGGCCAGAACCCCCGCCTCGCGCACCGGGGCGGGGGCCGCCACCAGCACCACGACCCCCGGCACCTGCATCCGCACCATGCCGACCAGCCGCTCCACCGACTTGGCGATATCGAAGGCCGAGGTGGCGAAGCGCGGCTTCAGGTCGTTGGTGCCCAGCATCAGCACCACAAGATCCAGCGGCACATGGCTGCCCAGCACCGCCGGCAACACCAGCGCCCCGTTGCGCACGCCGCCGTCGATCGGGTCGTCATGCACCGTCGTGCGCCCCGGCAGGCCCTCGGCGATCACCCGATGCGCCGGCCCCAGACGTGCGGCCATCACGTCCGGCCAGCGCACATCCGGGTCATGGCGCCCCGACGCGCCCAACACCCGTATGGGCTGGGTGCCGTGGGTGTTGCTGTCACCGAAGATCACGATATTGGCCATGGGGTCCCCCTTGCCCAAACCGTGGCCAGTGCACCCGCCCGCGTCAATACGGCATCGGATGGGCGCGGTGCACCGCGTCCAGTTCGGCCAGCACCTCCTCCGACAGCACCGTGTCGCGCCCGTCGAGGATGTGGCGCAACTGCGCGCTGGTGGACGCCCCGAAGATGGCCGACACGCCGAAGGGCCGCTGCACCGTGAAGGCGAGCGCCATGTGCACCGGGTCCAGCCCGTGCGCCTGGGCCAGCGCCACATAGACCGCCGCCGCCACATGGGCGCGCGCCGTGTTGCGCCCGCCCAATTCCGGCGACAGCGTCATCCGGCTGCCCTCGGGCACCGCACCGCCCATGTATTTGCCCGTCAGCAACCCCGTCGCCAACGGCGAGAACGCCAGCAGCGTCACCTTCTCGTGGAATGCCAATTCGCCCATGTCGGTGTCGAAGGCCCGGCACAGCAGCGAATATTCGTTCTGCACACTCTGCACGCGGGGCAACCCGTGGTCCTCGGCCAGCCGCAGCCACTGCGCCGTGCCCCAGGCGCTTTCGTTGGACAGCGCGAAATGGCGGATCTTGCCCGCCGCCACGGCTTGGCCCGCCGCCTCCAGCACGTCATGCATGTTCGCGACGATCTCGGCCCGGTCGCCCTTCGGCGCATAGCTCCAGTTCTGCCGGAACATGTAGCTGCCCCGGTTCGGCCAATGCAGCTGGTAGATGTCGATCATGTCGGTCTGCAGCCGCCGCAGCGATCCCTCCAGCGCCTCGGTGAAACTCGCCCCCGTGATCGGCTGGTTGAACCGCACGAAGCGCTCGTTCAGGCCCGAGATCTTGGTGGCCAGCTTGTAATCGCCCCGCCGCCCCGTGTTGGCCGCGTTCCAGCGCCCGATGACCGTCTCCGTCACGCCCACCGTTTCCGCCCGCACCGGGTTGACCGGATACATCTCGGCGGTGTCCACGATGTCGATCCCCGCCTCCAGCGCCATGTCCATCTGGCGATGCGCGTCGGCCTCGGGCGTCTGGGTGCCCCATGTCATGGTGCCAAGGCAGTAATCGGTGATCGTCTCGGTAGTGGAGCCGAGGGGGATGGAGCGCATGGGGCAATGTCCTGTTCGGGGAATATCTGGCGCGCACCCTAGCGGCGTTTTCCGGACACGCAAGGCTTGTGGAACAGAACGGGAACATTCTAGACTGCACCCATGGATGCCGCCAAACTCACCCGCCAGACGCACCGCGCCGACAGCCCCGGCCTGCGCCTGTTCGACCGGTTCACCCCCCCGGGCGGACGCCCGCACGAGTTCCATCTCGCCGGTGCCCGCGCGCATGAGGCCTGCGGATCGGCGCGCCGCCGCTTCGCCCTGTGGCTGGCCTCCGGCCACGACTGGCCGGTGCTCTGGATCCGCCCCGACTGGCACCCCGACCGCCTGCACCTCCAGGGCGTGCGCGGCGAGATCGACCCCGGCCGCCTGATCTTCGTGGAATGCTGCCGCCCCGCCGACCTGCTGTGGTCCATGGAAGAGGCGCTGCGCTCCGGCCTGATCCGCCTCGTCGTGGCCGACCTGCCCGAACCGCCGGGCCTCACCCCCGTGCGCCGCCTGCACCTCGCCGCCGAGACCGGGGCAGAACGCACCGGCCGCGCGCCCCTTGGCCTGCTGCTGACCCCCGGCAATGGCGGCGCGGCGGGGGTGGAAACCCGCTGGCGCCTCAGCCCCGACCACCTCGACCCCGACATGCCCCGCTGGCGCCTCTCCCGCCTGCGCGCCCGCACCGCGCCGGTGGCCGACTGGACGGTGACGCGCGGCGCGCACGGCGCGGCCCAGGTGGTGGCGCGGGACGCGGAGGGGGTGTGAAGGGGGTGGCGTGAAGGGGGAGCAGCGGCGGCTTTGCGGACGAAGCTGTCGACCCACACTGCATTTCGCAGTTCTGCTTCCGGCCCCAAGCGGACCTGTTGCGTCCCTCGGTGCTGAAATTGGGATTAATCACTTCGGGTTGACAGACAGCGTTGGCTCCGGACGAGATCAGCGCAGGTGATCAAGACCACTGCCTCTGTGATTTCAGGCGTAATGTGGGTTCTGCACTGATTGATACGCGTGCTACGCTCGGGACCGGTGGTCAAGCAGGAGTGTTGGATGAGGATCGCGGTGATGGGCGCAGGCGCGCTCGGAGGGTACTTCGGAGGGCGTCTGACTGCGGCTGGACATGAAGTTTCGCTGATCGCAAGGGGTGCGCATTTGGCGGCGATCCGGGAGCGAGGCCTGAAAATTCTGAGCCCTCGCGGGGATCTGTATTTGCCTGAAATTGCAGCAACCGACGAGCCAAATTCCGTCGGGCCGGTCGACGTGATCTTATTCATGGTCAAGAACTATGACGTTGAAAGCGGGGCGCGGGCTATTGCTCCGATGTTGGGACCAGATACGATGGTCGTGACCTGCCAGAACGGTGTCAGTGCCCATGAGCGGCTTGGCGCGATCATCGGCGCGCAACACGTGGTGCCCGGCGTCGCGCGCATCCCGGCCGACATTCCCAAGCCCGGCGTCATAAACCATTCTGCAATGTGGGACACGCTTTCGTTTGGAGAGTTGGATGGCCGGGTGACCTCTCGCGTTGAGGCCTTCCGCGACGCGATCCTAGGGGCGGGGGCGACAGCCGTAATCCCGGACAATATCCTGCATGATTTGTGGGCAAAATTCATCTCTCAGGCGATGTTGGCCAGCTTCACGACCTTGACGAGGCTTGACATCGGACCACTCCGGAACAACCCGGACAGCCGCGCGCTATTCCTCGCAGGTATGCAAGAAGCCGACCAGGTCGGCCGGGCAGTATTACCGGACCTGCCGGAAGGGATTGTCGAGAAAACGTGGGAAACCATTGGAACCTTGCCCGACACGATGCATGCCTCCATGCTCGACGACCTGAACGCTGGCAAGCGGCTGGAAGTCGACTACCTGAGCGGAGACGTTGTGCGGCTGGGCCGCGATCATGGGGTTCCCACGCCTATCCACCAAATGTTTTGGGCGGCGCTCCAGCCATTTAAGAATGGGTCTACAGCATAGTTTCTGGTGGTGATCTCGTCGCGTGTTTCTAACACGGCCTTTGCCCAACTTTTCAAAGGGCGCATCCAGCGCGCTGCCGTCTTTGCGACAGACCACAGCATCCGTCATTATGGGCTCGAACCAGTCATCCGCCACCGGAGCGACCACCCCGTGCCCCAAGGCCCCTCCCCCCACCCCAAAAACCTAAGACTTCCTTAACGGAATCTGCCTTACATAACAATATCAACGCCTTAACCCCCCTTATCACGCGTGATAACCTCACCCCTTCCCCGCCTTGCCCCAGCTTCCCCTTGCGCCCCCCGCCGCAAGTCGCCACACCGAAGCCAGCACAAGTCCCGGCTCCAGCCCATGCGCCTCCTGATCTCCTTCGCCGCGCTCTTCCTGTCGGTCATCCTGCTGCAACTCTCCTCGGGCGGCGTCGGGCCGCTCGACGTGCTGTCGGGGACGCAGCTTGGCTTCACCAATGGCCAGATCGGCCTGCTCGGCTCGTCGCATTTCCTCGGCTTCTTCATCGGCTGCTGGTGGGCGCCGCGCCTGATGGGCACGGTCGGCCATTCCCGCGCCTTCGCGGCCTTCACGGCGACGGGCGGCATCGGGTTGCTGTCGCACATGATCGTCGTGGATCCCTTTGCCTGGGCGATCATGCGCATCGCCACCGGCCTGTGCATCGCGGGCTGCTACACGGTCATCGAATCGTGGCTGCAAGCGAAGGTCCAGAACAGCAATCGCGGCCGTGCCATGGGCACCTACCGGATGGTGGATATCTGTGCCTCGCTGACGGCGCAGCTTCTGATCGGCGTGCTGGAACCGGCCTCCTACGTCTCCTACAACATGCTCGCGATCCTGTGCTGCGCGGCGCTGCTGCCGCTGACGCTGACCCGGCTGGCGCAACCCGCCACCCCCACCGCCCCGCGCCTGCGCCCCGGGCTGGCGTGGAGCCTGTCGCCGCTGGCCGTGGCCGCCGTCATCGTGTCGGGCATCGCGGGCGCCGCTTTCCGCATGGTCGGCCCGCTCTACGGCACCGAGGTCGGCCTCGCCGCGAACCAGATCGCGCTGTTCCTCGCGGCCTATGTCCTGGGCGGCGCGCTGTCGCAATGGCCGGCGGGCTGGGTTGCTGACCGCTTCGACCGGCGCTGGGTGCTGATCGCGGCCGCCGGGGCGTCGGGCGCGGCCTGCCTCGTCACCGTCGCCGTCGCGGGCTACGGCACGCTGGGCATCTATGGCGCGGCGCTGCTGTTCGGGGCGATGTCCTTCCCGATCTACTCCATCGCCGCCGCCCACGCCCATGACTGGGCCGCCGACGACCAGCGGGTAGAGCTTTCGGCGGCGCTGATGTTCTTCTACGCCTGCGGCGCCATCGTCTCGCCGCTGCTCTCGTCCGCCCTGATCGCCAGTTTCGGGCCACCCTCGCTGTTCGTGTTCATCCTCGTGGCGCATCTGGGCCTTGTCGTCTTCGGTATCGTCCGGATGCGTCGGCGCGCCACCTCCACGACCCGCAATCCCTATGTCTGGGTGCCCCGCACATCGTTCCTTGTCGGCCGCCTGTTCCGCCGCAACGGGCCAAGATAGCAGCCTCCCCGCCGAACCGCCCTGCATCTCCGCGGAATTTTCCAAACGCGGCCGCATTTCTGACGCCATCCCCGGCTTTCCTGCCGCCCGAGCGAACACGTCCCGGCGGAGACCACCCATGACCCTCATCCTGCGCATCCTGTGCGGCGCCGTCGCCCTCGCGTTCCTGTTTGCCGTGGCGAACCTCTTCGTCGCCCGGACCGCCGACACCGCCGACACCGCCCCCGAGACCGCCCCCGCCGCGCCACACGCCCTCCGGACCGCCGCACTCGCCTCTGCGCCCACCCCCAGCACGCCGCAGATCATGCGCGACATGGCCTTCGCCATCCTCGGGATCGAGCCGCCATCCGCCCCCGCATCCGCCCCCGCATCCGCCCCCGCCACCTTTGCGCCGCTTGCCGCGACACCGCTTGCAACCACGCCACTGGACGCCGCCGTCGCCTCCGATGTCAGCCTTGTGCTCTCTCCCGCGCCGGACAGCGCCGACCGCACGATCACCGGCGTCGCCGCCGCCTGGGCCGACTGGCTGGCCACGCAGGGCATCGACAATGCCGCCATGGCGCTGATCCTGCCCGATGGCACCGAATTCGGCACCGGCTCCAACCGCAGCGCCGAAGATCGCCGCCCGGTGATGAGCCTGTCGAAGGCGATCACCGGCCTCTGCCTCAACACCATCCTGACCGACCAGGGCCTGCCCTGGTCCACCACGCTGGGGGATATCGCGCCGCAGATGTCCTCCGCCGGGGTCACGCCGCGCCCGTGGAACGCCGACATCACGCTCGCGCAACTCGTCACCCACACCGCCGGGCTCGCCCCCGACCTGACCCAGTCCGAATTCTTCGCCCGCACCCATGGCGCGCTTGGCCTGCACCGCCGCTTCGCTGCCGAGGCGCTGGCCGAGGACGCGATCACCGGCACGCCGGGGTCGTTCTTCTATTCCAACACCAATTTCGCCGTTCTCGGTGTCGTGGTGGAGGCGTTGACCGGCCAGACCTACGCGCAGGCCTGCACGGACCGCGTCATCGCGCCCCTGGCGCTGGGGGACGTGGTGATCGAAGGCCGCTTCGGCTCGCTCTCATCCTACGCCGGATGGGAATTGTCGGCGATGTCCTACGCCCGCCTCGCGCGGCACTGGTTCGCCGCCGACCGGCCCGCCATCGCCGATCCCGACAGCCGCCCGAACCTGCGCGGCTACGCCATGGGCTACCGGATCGACGGGGCCGGCCTCCGCGCGCGCATCACCCATGATGGCCGGATGTGCCACCGCTCCTATCCCGATGGCGGCGTCGGCGCGACCTTGTTCGCACTGGGCGACGGCACCGTGTTCGCCGCCAACTGGGACGGCTGCATCGACGAGGCGCAGACCAACGCCCTGACACGGGCCATTTCCGACCTGTTCTAGAGGGGTCTGTCGCTCGGGCGAAAGGGGCGCTAAACCTGCGCCACTTCCCACGGCAAAGGCGCCCCGATGGCACGCACCCTGATCACCTCCGCGATCCCCTATATCAACGGGATCAAGCATCTCGGCAATCTCGTGGGCAGCCAGCTTCCCGCCGACCTCTACGCCCGCTACCTGCGCGCGCGCGGGCACGAGGTGCTGTTTCTGTGCGCCACGGACGAACACGGCACGCCCGCCGAGCTTGCGGCGGCCAAGGCGGGCAAGCCCGTCGCCGAATTCTGCGCCGAGATGTGGGCCGTGCAGGCCGAACTTGCGCGCGGCTTCCGGTTGTCCTTCGACCATTTCGGGCGCTCCTCCTCGCCGCAGAACCGCGCCCTGACGCAGCATTTCGCGGGGCGTCTGGCCGATGCCGGCCTGATTTCGGAAGTCTTGGAAAAGCAGGTCTATTCCCACGCCGACAAGCGATTCCTGCCCGATCGCTACATCGAGGGCACCTGCCCGAACTGTGGCTATGATCGCGCGCGCGGCGACCAGTGCGAAAATTGCACCAAGCAGCTTGACCCCACCGACCTGATCGAACCGCGCTCTGCCATATCCGGCTCCACCGATCTGGAGGTGCGCGAGACCAAGCACCTCTACCTGCGCCAATCCGCCATGCGCGACCGGCTGAACGCCTGGATCGACTCCAAGACCGATTGGCCGATCCTGACCACCTCGATCGCGAAGAAGTGGCTCAACGACGGCGACGGCCTGCAAGACCGCGGCATCACCCGCGATCTGGATTGGGGCGTGCCCGTGAAACGCGGCGACCAGGACTGGCCGGGGATGGAAGGCAAGGTCTTCTACGTCTGGTTCGACGCCCCCATCGAATATATCGCCTGCGCGGCCGAGGCTGTGGAGGAAGGCGTGATTTCGGATTGGGAACGCTGGTGGCGTGTGGATAAGGGCGCGGATGACGTTCGATATGTGCAATTCATGGGCAAGGATAATGTGCCGTTTCATACCCTCTCTTTTCCCGCCACGATCCTCGGATCGGGGGAACCGTGGAAGCTGGTCGATTACATCAAGTCCTTCAACTACCTGAACTATGACGGCGGCCAATTCTCCACCTCGCAGGGGCGCGGCGTCTTCATGGATCAGGCGCTTTCGATCCTGCCGGCGGATTACTGGCGCTGGTGGCTCCTGTCCCACGCGCCCGAAACTTCCGACAGCGAATTCACCTGGGAGGCGTTCCAGCAGGACGTGAACAAGGACCTTGCCGATGTGCTGGGCAATTTCGTCAGCCGCATCACCAAGTTCTGCCGCTCCAGGTTCGGCGAGGTGGTCCCCGATGGCGGCAGCAACGGCCCGCAGGAAAGGGCGCTGATCGCCGACCTGCAAACCCGCCTCGTCCGCTACCAGTCGCACATGGACGCCATCGACATCCGCAAGGCCGCGGCCGAGTTGCGCGCGATCTGGGTCGCAGGGAATGAATACCTGCAATCGGCAGGCCCGTGGACCGTCTTCAAGGAAGACCCGGACCGCGCCGCCGCGATCACCCGTCTGGCCCTGAACCTGATCCCGTTCTACGCCGCGCTGTCCGCGCCCTTCATCCCAGACGCGGCGCAGGCGATGTCGGACGCGATGGGCGTGCCGCTCGACTGGCCCGGGGACGCCGAAACCGCCCTCGCCCGCCTCGCCCCCGGCCACGCCTTCACCGTGCCCGAGGTCCTCTTCGCAAAGATCGCGGACGAGCAGCGGGAGGAATGGGCCGCGCGTTTCTCGGGCATCCGCGCCTGACAGCGCCGACCAGAAGCGATTTTCGGGCTATCGTCCCAAACGGGACCAACCGCGCCCGGTCCGGTACAATCACACGGCGCGCAGGACTGCCCCCGGGTTGAGGATTCCGTTCGGGTCCAGGGCCGCCTTGATCGCGCGCATTGCGTGCAGTTTTCCGGGGTCGCCATATGTCTCCAGATCGCCGATCTTGAGCCGTCCGATGCCATGTTCCGCCGAGACGGAGCCGCCCATCTGGTGCACAAGGTCATGCACGCAGGTCTTGATCGCATCGCGTTCGGCCGCGTGATCTGCGCGGCTGCGGCCCGGCATCGGGAACACGTTGTAATGCAGGTTCCCGTCGCCCAAATGCCCGAAGCAATTGATTCTGAAGGTGTTTATCTTCGCCAGCAGCGCGGGCGCGCGGGCGATGAAGTCGGGGATGGATGCCACCGGCACCGCGATGTCGTGGGACGAAACCGCCCCGATGCGCCGGTTCGCTTCGGGGATGTTCTCGCGGATCGCCCAGAAGTCCGCGCGCTGCGCCTCGGATTGCGCGATGACGCCATCGGTGACAAGGCCCGCCTCGTAAGCATCTGAAAACAAACCCTCAAGCGCGTCTTCCGGCCGACCATGCGCAAGGCCCAGGTCGATCAGAACCGTCCAGTCCGGTACAACCGCCAACGGCATCCGGTAGGACGGCCCGACCTCGTCAAGGAAGTCGAACCCCATCTTGCCCATCATCTCGAAGGCGGAAATTCCCTCGCCGATGCGGGCCTGTGCAAGGCGCAGAAGCGCCAGCGCCGCTGCCGGCGTCGGCACCGCCATCAACGCGGCCCCACGCGCGGAAGGCATTGGAAACAAACGCAAACTTGCGGCGGTGATGATGCCCAGCGTACCTTCGGACCCGATCAGAAGATGGCGCAGATCGTAGCCCATGTTGTTCTTGCGCAGCGGTGAAAGCCCCGCGATCACCGTGCCATCAGCCAGCACCGCCTCGATCCCCAAGACAAGATCGCGCGTGTTGCCATAGCGCAGCACGTTCACCCCGCCGGCATTCGTCGCCAGCAAGCCGCCCATCCGTGCCGACCCCTGCGAGGCCAGCGTCAGCGGAAAGATCCATCCCTCCGCCTCCGCAGCCGAGTGAACGTTCTGCAAGATCGCCCCCGCTTCCACCACCATGGTGCCCGCTTGCGCATCGAGCGCGCGAATGGCCGCCATCCGCTCCAGCGACACCAGGATCGGGGGCGCGCCGTCGTCCATGATCTGGCCGCCGACAAGGCCGGTCCCGCCGCCGTAGGGGATCACCGGAGTCCTTGTTTCATTGGCGATCCGCAGCACGGTGGCGACCTCGCCCGTGGTCGCCGGTGCGATCACGGCAAGGGCCTGCCCGACCCATCGGCCGCGCGGTTCCTCAAGGTATCGGGCCTCCGGAGTGCGCAAGGCGGATACCGGCAGTTCGGTCTTCAGACGTTCGATGCAATCCATGAGCCAGACCTAGCGCGTGCACGCCGTCTCGTCACCCGACATCGGTGCGGCCCCGGCGATCATGGCGCAGGTTGGCGTAGAGAACATGGTTCCGCCACCGCCCGTTGATCTGGAGATAGCTTTGCGCCACGCCCTCGTATTTGAAGCCCGAGGTCTCCAGCACCCCGCGCGAGGCTGCATTTTCAGGCAGGCAGGCGGCCTCCAGGCGGCTCAGGTCCAGCGCGCGAAACGCGTAATGGCAGGCCGCGCCGATCGCCTCGCGCATGTATCCCTGCCGCACGAAGGGCAGCCCGATCCAGTAACCAAGCGTCGCCGACTGCGCCGGGCCGCGCCGCACATTGTCGAGTGTGATGGCCCCCAGAAGCGCATCGTCGGCGCGGCGGAAGATAAACAAGGGCACCGCCGAGCCTTGGTTGACCGAGCGTTGCACCCAGTAAACGCGAGCCGTAAAGCTCTTCCGGGTCAGGTGATCGTCGGCCCAGACCGGCTCCCAAGGGGTCAGGAAATCGCGGGACTGGTGGCGCAACGCGGCCCAGGACCGGAAATCGGCGTGGCGCGGCAGACGCAGGGTCAGTCGCTCCGTTTCCAATCGCAGATTGCGTTTTCGGACAAGCATCAGGCGGCCAGACGCCCCGTCAGATTGGCCAGATCGGGGGCGCCCGCGACCGGCCCGTAAAGCGCCATCGCAGCCCGTCCCGCCGAGGCAAGTCCCTCCGCATGATCGCGCAGCCCTGCAAGCGTCACCGCGTCGATCCGTTCGACCGTCTCGTGCAACTCCGGCACCCGGTTCCAGATTGCCACCAGACGTGCCAGCCGTTCGGCGCGCGACGAGGGACTTTCCAGTCCCATCAACAGCCCCGCCTTCATCTGTGCCCGCGCCCGCGCCAGTTCCGCGTCGGTCATTCCATCGGTGGAGCGGCGGAGTTCTTCGACCGTCAGATCCACCAGTTCCGGCAGGTCCTCCGCGCTGGTTCCGGCATAGATCGTCAACAGGCCCGTATCGTCATAGCTGCCGACCTGAGAATAGATCGTGTAGCACAGCCCGCGCTTCTCCCGAATTTCCTGGAACAGGCGCGAGGACATGCCGCCGCCAAGCGCTGTGGCATAGACTTGCGCGGTGTAGATGTCGTCCGAGAGGTAACCCGGAGCCTCCAGCGCAAGGGTGAAATGCGCCTGCTCCAGCGTCTTGACCACGCGATGCTCGCCACCCACGAATTGCCCCGGTTGCGTCACAGCGCTGGGTCCGGGCCGCAAATGGCCGAACTGCGACTCGGCCAGGCGCACGATTTCATCATGGTTAACCGCGCCCGCCGCCGACAGGATCAACTGTCGCGGCCCGTAATGCTCGGCCACGAAACGGTCGAAATCGCCGCGCCCGAATGCCTTCACCCGCTCTTCCGGACCAAGGATGGTACGGCCAAGCGGCTGTTCGGGATAGGCCACTTCCTGCAGCCAATCGAAGATGATGTCGTCGGGCGTGTCGGCGGCCTGTCCGATCTCTTGCAGGATCACGCCGCGCTCCACCTCGATCTCGCGCGGATCGAAGATGGGGTTCAGCACGATATCCCCGATCAGGTCCAGTGCCAGCGCCACGTCTTCCTTCAGAATACGCGCATAATAGGCCGTCACCTCACGCGAGGTATAGGCGTTGATATAGCCACCGACATCCTCGATCTCCTCGGCGATCTGAAGCGCCGATCGCCGCGCCGTGCCCTTGAACGCCATGTGTTCAAGGAAATGTGCGATCCCGTTCTGCTCCACCCTCTCGTGACGCCCGCCTGCGTTGACCCAAAGGCCAAGGGACGCCGATTGCAGGCCAGGCATATGTTCGGTGACGATCCGCAGACCGTTTGAGAGGGTGTGGAGGTTGACAGTCAAGCAAGGACGCCTTTCTCGATCAGGGCTTCGATTTCGTTCAGGTCGTTGCCCACGCGGGTCATCCGCTCGGGCAGGTCGAACAGGTCCGCCATGCGTGGCGGCAGCGCGGGGCGTCTGCCGGATGCGGCCTCGACCGCGTCGGGGAACTTCGCGGGGTGCGCGGTGGCCAGCGTCACAAGCGGCGTCTTGCCCTGGTAGTCCTGCGCTACATGAACGCCAACGGCGGAGTGCGGGCATAACAGCTCTCCCATTTCGGGCAGGGCGCGGGCGATCATGGCAGAAGTCTCGGCTTCCGAGGCGCGGCCCGAGGCGAAGTTTTCGCGCAGGCTGTCGATGGCCCCTTGGGAGATCTTGAAACCGCCATCGGATTTCAGGTCCTCCATCAACCGGGCCACCGCGGTCCCGTCCCGGCCATAGGCGTCGAACAGCGCGCGTTCGAAATTCGACGAGACCTGGATATCCATCGACGGGCTGATCGACGGAGCGACGCCTTCCGTCACATAGCCCCCCGTCACCATGGCGCGATGCAGGATGTCGTTCTGGTTCGTGGCGATAACGAGGCGCTCGATCGGCAGGCCCATGCGCTTGGCGATATAGCCCGCGAAGATGTCACCGAAATTGCCCGTCGGCACACAGAAGCTGACCGATCGATGCGGCGCGCCAAGCGACACGGCGGAAGAAAAGAAGTATACCACCTGCGCCAGAACACGCGCCCAATTGATCGAGTTCACGCCCGCCAGTCGCACCCGGTCACGGAACTCGAAATGGTTGAACATGTCCTTCAGGCGCGCCTGGCAATCATCGAAATCACCCGTGACGGCCAGCGCGTGGGCGTTGGCCTCGGTCACGGTCGTCATCTGGCGGCGCTGCACGTCCGATACCCGGCCATAGGGGAAAAGGATGAAGACATCGACCGCTTCGAGGCCGCGAAACGCCTCCATCGCGGCCGAGCCGGTGTCGCCGCTGGTCGCGCCCACGATCGTCACGCGATCCCCCCGGCGGGCGAGCGCGGCCTGGAACATCTGGCCGATCAGCTGCATGGCGAAATCCTTGAACGCCAGCGTTGGCCCGTGGAACAGTTCCAGCAGGAAATGGTTCGGCTGCAATTGCTTCAACGGTGCCCGCGCGGCATGGCCAAATCCCGCATAGGCCGCCTCGATCAAGCCGCGGAATTCATCGTCGTCGAACGTGTCGCCGATGAAAGGACGCATGACGCGAAATGCAATCTCTTCATAGGACAGCCCCGCCATGGCCGCAATTTCGCCCGCGGGCAGCAGCGGCACCTCGGCAGGGACGTACAGCCCACCATCACGCGCGAGGCCGGTCAGCATCGCCTCTTCAAAGCTCAGATCGGGCGCGCGGCCGCGAGTCGAGACATAGTGCATGTCAGGGTTTCCTCATAAGCGTCGCCGGGTGATACGCCACAGCAGGAACGCTGTCATCCCCAACCACACCAAAGCCAGCGCAAACCATTGCACGGCATACCCAAGATGATTGTTCGGAATATCCTGCGTGGTCACCGGCAACGGCGTTACCGGCGTGTCCGAGACCGAGAGGCCGCGCAAGACCACGAAGACAGGCTCGGTTTCCAGATGCGTCGCAAGCGCGCTTACATCGCGGGCGAACCACTGGTTTCGGACCAGATCCGGAGCAGGCGTAAAGCCATCCACCTCGTCGGGCCAGTGCAGGTTACCGGTGACGGTCACATCACCCTGGGGCGCCGTCGGGATCGCCACGCCATCGGCCAGGAAGCCACGATCCACGAGGACACGCCGCCCCCCGGTCTCGAACGCCTGGACCAGCCGGAAACCCGGCCCGCTGCCCTGAAGGCTCACAAGCACCCGGACGGGATCGCCGCTGAACCGTCCACCGACTTCAACCGGCAGATATCGATCCCGCTCCCGAACGACCGGGTCAGGCAGACCCACGGGTTCGGCAGCAATATGGGCCTCGATATCCGCGAGGACGCCTTGCTTCCACGCCAGCCGCTGTATCTGCCACAGTCCGAGCGACACAAGGATCGCCGCCCCGACAAGGCCGAACAGCACGACCGCGATGATCCTACTCTTCATGGCATCCCTTCAAGATCGAAAGGCCCACCAGATCGGCAGGCCCAAAATTCATCTTGGAACTAAAGGCATACGATCCTAGCCGCCCCTCGCAAGGCAGCCGACACAGGGCGGGGGAGCGCGCGGGGTGGGTGGGTGGGAGCGCGCTCCCCCGCCCGACCCGTCGATGGGTCACTGACCCCAGATATAGACCGCGAGGAACAGGAACAGCCACACCACGTCGACGAAGTGCCAATACCACGCCGCCGCCTCGAACCCGACATGCCGCTCAGGGGTGAAATGCCCCACCCTCACCCGAAGGTAGCAGATGAACAGGAATATCGTTCCGATGATGACGTGGAAGCCGTGGAAGCCGGTCGCCATGAAGAAGGTGGAATAGAACTTGTCACCATCCGGGCCGCCGAACTGCCAGCCGTTATGGACAATCAGCTCCCAGTACTCGTAAGCCTGCAAGCCAGTGAAGGCGAGGCCGAGAACGACGGCCCCAATGAGACCGTATTCAACATCCTTGCGCGACCCATTGTGGACCAGAGCATGGTGTGCCCATGTCACGAGACAGCCTGACAAAAGCAGGACCAGCGTGTTCATCAGCGGCAGATGGAACGGATCGACCTGGTAGATTTCCGGCGGGATATAGGTCGATGCCTCGTAGGAGTTCATCGGAAACAGGGCGTGCTTGAAGAACGCCCAGAACCAAGCCACGAAGAACATGACTTCCGACATGATGAACATGATGAAGCCGTAACGCAGACCGATGCGGACCACAGGCGTATGGTCGCCATCGTTGCTTTCTTGGACCACGTGTGCCCACCAGCCATACATTACGTAAAGCACTGCGGCAAAACCGATCATAAACAGCCACGGGCTTCCGGAATGCATCCAGTTCACCGCACCGAACAGCAAGGCAAAGGCACCTACAGCACCCATCAGGGGGAAGATCGAGGGCGGCAGGATATGGTAGTCGTGCTTTTTCACATGGGCCATGTTGGGTCTCCGGCTGGTCTTAGTCCGCTGCCCCGAGGGCCGCGTAATCTTCGGGCAAGTCGATCACGTGAAACGTGTAGGACAGGGTGATGGCGGGAATGTCGCGGGCTTCGGCATCGTCAATGATCGCCGGGTCGACGAAAAAGGTCACGGGCATCTGCACCCGTTCGCCGGGCAACAGGATCTGTTCCTCGAAACAGAAGCAGGCAATCTTCACGAAATAGCCGCCGGCGATGAAGGGCGCGACGTTGAAACTGGCCGAGCCGGCGATGGGCTGGCTGGTCGGATTGTAGGCCTCGTAGAATGCAAGACCCGTCTCTCCAATCCGGATGTCGACATGGGCCACGGCGGGGCGGAACTCCCACGGCATATCACTCGCGGTATTAGCCGCGAACCGAACGCGGATGGTCTGGTCGAGGATCGTCTCGCTGCCCTCGTCGGCAGTCAGGGTGGCGCCGCCGAAGCCCGTCACCGAGCAGAACCAGCTGTAGAACGGCACAGCGGCAACAGTCAGGCCGACCATGAAGGCGACGACGCCGCAGAGTTGCAGGACCGTTCTTGCCTTCGGATCCATGCGCGAGGGTGCGTTCATTGCGTGTCCTCCGTGATCGGCAGCATGGACGCGCGTGGCACGTGGTCGTTGGCTTCCAGAAGCCCGCCTTCGCGGACCTTGGCAATGGTCAGTCCGAAGACGATGGCGCAAAAGCCCAACAGGCACAGAGCCGTGCCCACATTCCGCCCGAGGCGACGTTTGTGCAACTCGTGTTGTTCGGTAAAGCCCTTGCCCTGCGCCATCAGAACAACCTCCAGATCGCATCGATCAAGAGGGCTCCGAAATGCAGGAACAGATAAAGGAGCGAGAACTTGAATACGCGCTTCTCGACGGCATAATCATCTGCCTCCGCCATGGCTTCATCGCGCTGCCAGATATCCCAGGCGCCCTTGAGGAAGATCGCGTTCAATACCATCGCTGCGGCAAGGTAGACCGGCCCCGCGACGGATGTCAGCGCAAGGCCAAGCGCCACGGGCACAAGAAGGACCGTGTAGATCAGGATCTGACTGCGGGTCTCTTTCCGGCCATGGGTCACGGTCAGCATTGGCACACCGGCGTTGTCGTAGTCGGACTTCAGGAACAACGCCAATGCCCAGAAATGCGGCGGCGTCCACATGAAGATAAGCCCGAACATCAGGACCGACGCGATCGATACATCGCCCGTCACCGCTGCCCATCCGATCATCGGAGGGAACGAACCGGCTGCGCCGCCAATGACGATGTTCCACGGCGTAGCCCGCTTGAGCCACATGGTGTAAATGACGAGGTAGAAGAAGATGGTGAACGCCAGAAGCCCCGCCGCAACCCAGTTCGTCGCCAGCCCCAGCATCACGACCGAGATCGCCGACAGCCACAGGCCAAGCGAAAGCGCCTCGCCCGCCGGGATCTTGCCCGCCGGAACCGGTCGCCGGGAGGTGCGCTTCATGACGGCGTCGATATCGGCGTCGAACCACATGTTCAATGCACCTGACGCCCCTGCCCCGAGCGCTATGAACAGGATCGCCGTAAAGCCGATCATCGGGGAAATGCTGCCCGGTGCAACAAGCAGCCCGACCAATGCCGTGAACACCACCAGCGACATGACGCGCGGTTTGAGCAAAGCAAAATAATCTCCGAAGCCGGCGTCGTAGTTGGCGGCCCGCACCTGACTATTGGTTGTCGCGTCACTCATTCAAAAGAACCCTCGGTTCCGGTTGACTGACTGCTGGAGCGGTATCATTCGGCAGCTGCCAACTCGATAATCTGCGGAGCGCGAGCGCCCTCGAGCGATGCGAAGGCGGCGGCCTCACCGGCCAACCATGCCTCGTATTCCTCGGGTGTCACGGCAAAGACAGTGATGGGCATGAAGGCGTGCGCAGCGCCGCACAATTCGGAACACTGACCGAAATAGATCCCTTCGTCGCCGGGGTTAACCTCGAACCACAATTCGGCCAGACGTCCCGGAACGCCATCTTGCTTCACACCGAAGGCAGGGATCGTCCAGGAGTGGATGACATCTGCGGCCGTCACCTGCACCACGACGCTCTGCCCTGTGGGAACAACGACGGCCGTGTCGGTGGCAAGAAGGTATTCATCGCGGCTATAGCCATAGTCGGCCAGTTCGTCCTCGGCCAGCATGAAGCTGTCGTACGAAATCCCCTCTTCAGGATACTGATAACCCCAATACCATTGGTAGCCGGTGGCGCGCACGATGACATCAGCGTCGGGGATGGTCTGCTGGCGAAACAACACCGGCAGGGAGAACGCACCGATCACGATCAGGATGATCAGCGGCACGATCGTCCATGCCACCTCGATCCGGGAGTTGTGGGTGAAGGTCGCGGGCACAGGGTTAGCTTTTGCGTTGTGCTTGATGGCCACGTAGATCATCAGGACCAACACGAACAGCGTGATGAGACCAGCAATCCAGATAAGGAATGCGTCGAGCGCTTGAAGGTTCAATGCGCCATCGGTCGCGGCATGCTGGAAACCCATGCCACCGGGCTGCGGAGCACCAATGATCTCCAGCCCGTCACGGATACCGGTCGACTGCGCGAATGCCGCAGGCGCGCTCAGCGTCGCTGTAACCGTTGCACCAAGTGCGGCCCAGAGGCCGGGATGCGTCATGCGAAGTGCCATGTGGTCTGTCCTGTTGTCCGTCCGGGGCGATGCGCGCGGGATACTACCCGCGCCCGCCACCCGGGTTGCGTTCCTGTCCGGCCAAACCATATAGCGCGCGGACAGGCAAGACAGTGCACTAAATTGTCTCACCCAGAACCTAGGGCGGGGTGTCGCACCTGCCCCGTTCCTGCCTATATGAGAAGCCTATCGAGGAGACCCGAGGTCATGTCCGACGCCACGCCCTTTCGCCCGTTCGAAACCCATCTGGACGAGGCCGCAGCGCTGCGCACCCTGCGCGCAACCACCGACGGCGCCGATGACGGCGAGCTGTTTCTCGAGCGGCGCCGGTCAGAAATGCTGTTGTTTGACGATGGCCGGGTGAAGACCGCCTCCTACGATGCCGCGCAGGGATTTGGCCTGCGCGCCGTGAGGGGCGAGGTCGCGGGCTATGCACATTCCACTGAAATCTCCGAGTCGGCGCTCTTGCGCGCATCCGAGACCGCACGCCTTGCCGTAGGTGACGGAGGCGGCACCCTGGCCGAGGCCCCGCGCGGCACGAACGAGAAGCTCTATACCGACGCCGATCCCATGGCGGGCGCGGAATTCGGCGTGAAGCTTGAGACCCTGTCCGAAATCGACGCCTTCGCCCGCGCCCTCGACAGCCGTGTCGTGCAGGTCAGCGCGTCGATGGCCGCCAGCCTGCAAGAGGTGGTGATCCTGCGTCCCGAAGGCGGAAGCGTGTCCGACACCCGGCCCATGGTGCGCCTGAATGTTTCGCTGATCGTCGAGGAAAACGGCCGCCGCGAATCCGGCTCGGCGGGGGGCGGCGGGCGCGTTGGCTTGCTGGGGCTGATGACGCGGGACCATTGGGAAAGCGTCGCGAAGGAGGCCCTGCGCGTAGCGGTCGTGAACCTGTCGGCGGAACCCGCGCCGGCGGGCACGTTCGACGTGGCGCTGGGGCCCGGCTGGCCCGGTATCTTGCTGCACGAGGCCATCGGCCATGGGCTGGAGGGCGATTTCAACCGCAAGAAGCAAAGCGCCTTCGCCGGGCTGATGGGGCAGCGCATCGCAGCCAAGGGCGTGACGGTGCTGGATGACGGGACCATCCCCGACCGGCGCGGCTCGATCTCCGTCGACGACGAGGGGACCCCTTCGAACCGCACCACTCTCATCGAGGATGGCATCCTCGTGGGCTACATGCAGGACCGCCAGTCGGCCCGCCTGATGGGGGTGGACCCGACCGGCAATGGCCGCCGCGAAAGCTACGCCCATGCACCGATGACGCGGATGACGAACACCTACATGCTTGGCGGCGACGTGTCCCCCGGCGACATCGTGGCCGACCTGAAGGACGGCATCTACGCTGTGGGCTTTGGTGGCGGACAGGTCGACATCACCAACGGAAAATTCGTGTTCTCCTGCACCGAGGCCTACCGGGTTGAAAACGGTGTCGTGGGCGCCCCGGTGAAGGGCGCCACGCTGATCGGGGACGGTGCTACGGCCCTGCAACAGATCCGCGCAATTGGCAACGACATGGCGCTCGATCCCGGCATGGGGAATTGCGGCAAGAACGGCCAATGGGTGCCGGTTGGAGTCGGCCAGCCAACCCTTCTGATCGGTGGGCTGACCGTGGGCGGCTCCGCCACCTAACGCCGCGCCCCCAACACCCCTGCCGGAGCGACCCAACCGATGTCCGGTTCTGGTGCACATCGTTCAATGGCAGTCCCTCGCCCGGGCGAACCCGGGGATGGGGCGCGGGTCGGGCGGTGGCGCGTGGAACGGCGGTCGCTGTCTTCGCCTGTGTCCGAGGGTTCTCCCAAGATCTCACCCCCACCACCTTGACGGCACCTTGTACGATGCTGGTCGTGCCGCCTCGCTTGGTCCTGTTGCATGCAGCGATACTGTGGCCGACGCGCCGTCTGATCGCCCCGCCTGCGCCTCTGCCTTGAAATTTTCACAACTTCTGCGCGCATCGGCCCGACGCTGGTAAGGTTCCGTTAACCTATTCGCGCAAGCGTAGGGTCATGTGGACAGCACCCGATTCTCTGCCAAGGTATCAAGGCTCCGACTGGACCGACGCCGCCTTTTTCGAGGCGCCGGTCAGCTACGTGCCTCCCCCCGCCGCCAGCGATGATGAACGCCTGATGCGGTTGCGCCTGATCCGGTCGCGCAGGGTTGGCCCTGCGACCTACCTGCGCTTACTGCTGGAACATGGCACCGCCGCCGCCGCGCTCAAGGCCCTGCCCGACGTGGCGGAGGCCGCAGGCGTAAAGGGTTATGAACCCTGCCCCGAACCGGTCGTGTTGGCCGAGTTGCGCGCCGCCGCCCGTGTGGGAGCCCGCATGATCTGCCTCGGCGACACGGATTACCCGACACAACTGGCTGACCTGCCCGATGCGCCACCGATCCTTTGGTCGATAGGCCGCGTCAGCCTTGTGCACAAGCCCTGCGTCGCCATCGTCGGCACCCGGAATGCCTCCAGCCTTGGCGCTCGGATGGTACGCAAGCTGGCCGGCGAATTGGGTGAAGCCGGGTTCGTGGTTGTTTCGGGCCTTGCGCGGGGAATTGACGCGATGGCGCACCATGCCAGCCTAGCCACCGGAACCATCGCCGTCTTCGCCGGAGGCGTCGACGTCGTTTACCCGATCGAGAATGCGGACCTCGCGGCGAAGATCGCGGGAAACGGCCTGCGCCTGTCCGAACAACCTTTGGGCCTGGAACCGCAAGCCCGCCACTTCCCGCGCCGCAATCGGATCGTCTCCGGCCTCGCGCAGGGCGTGATCGTGATCGAAGCTGCCGCGCGTTCCGGCTCGCTGATCACCGCTCGCCTCGCCGGCGAACAGGGGCGAGAAGTCATGGCGGTGCCGGGCCACCCGCTGGATAGCCGCGCCTCGGGCGGCAACATCCTCTTGCGCGATGGCGCCACGCTGGTGCGCGACGCCCAAGACGTGATCGAAGCCCTCGGCGGCACAATCGCGGTCCGGCCTGCGACATCTGCACCAGCAAAGATGCGGCCCCCCGAGGTGGACCGCTCCTCCGACGGGCCGCTCGAAGCCCGTATTCTCGCGCATCTCGGACCCGTTGCCATCGCGGAGGATCAACTGATCCGCGACCTTGCCACGACCCCCCGCGACATGGCGCGCGCGCTGGCTGTGCTGGAGATGTCGGGACGCCTTGCCCGCGCTCGCGGCGGCATGGTGCATCTGACTGGGGACTGAGCGGGCTGCCCTACGGGTATCTCGTCCTCCTTCATCTCTCGTCAAATACTGAAACAAAACCTGACACCGCGTCTTGCGGCTCGGGTGCCATCAGCGCCGTGGCTCCCGGACGCGCTCGAAACAGCCTGCATTGACAAGCACGGCCAAGGCCCCACATGACTGCCGCCAAGCCAATCCTATCCGAAAGAGACTTTTTCATGCCCGTTGTTGTTGTCGAATCCCCGGCCAAGGCCAAGACAATCAACAAGTATCTGGGCAGCAATTACACGGTTCTGGCCTCCTACGGCCATGTCCGTGACCTACCCTCCAAGGACGGTTCGGTGAACCCGGACGAGGCCTTCGCGATGACCTGGGAGATCGCAAGTGATTCCAAGAAGCACATCAAGGCCATCGTCGATGCGCTGAAAGTCGATCCCTCACTGATCCTCGCCACCGACCCCGACCGCGAAGGCGAGGCGATCTCATGGCACCTCCAGGAGGCCCTGACCTCGCGCAAGGCGATCAAGGCCGACACCCCCGTCAGCCGCGTCACCTTCAATGCGATCACCAAAGATGCCGTGACCAAGGCCATGGCCGCGCCGCGCCAGGTCGATATGGAACTGGTGGAGGCCTATCTGGCGCGCCGTGCGCTCGACTACCTCGTCGGCTTCAACCTTTCTCCAGTGCTCTGGCGCAAGCTGCCCGGCGCGAAATCCGCCGGCCGTGTGCAATCCGTCTGCCTGCGCCTCGTCGTCGAGCGGGAGATGGAAATCGAGTCGTTTCGTCCCCGCGAATACTGGTCCGTCCGCGCGATCCTCGAAACGCCCCGCGGCCAGACCATCCAGGCCCGTCTGACCGCGCTGGCGGGCAAAAAGCTCGACCGCTACGACCTGCCGAACGGCGCTGAAGCGGGCCTTGCTGTTCAGGCGGTCTCGTCGCGCGCGCTGAGCGTTCTGGATGTCGAGGCCAAGCCCGCCAACCGCAACCCATCCCCGCCCTTCATGACCTCCACCCTCCAGCAAGAGGCCAGCCGCAAGCTCGGTATGGGTGCCAAACAGGCGATGAGCACTGCGCAGCGTCTCTACGAGGCCGGCCATATCACCTACATGCGGACCGATGGCATCGACATGGCGCCCGAGGCGGTGACGGAGGCCCGTGATGCGATAAAGGCGCGTTACGGCGCCGAATATGTCCCGGGCAGTCCGCGACTCTACAAGAACAAGGCCAAGAACGCGCAGGAAGCCCATGAATGTATCCGCCCCACGGAAATGTCCAAGGCCGCTGAAGACCTGCGGCTGTCCGAAGAGGATCAACGCAAGCTCTACGACCTGATCTGGAAGCGCACAATCGCGTCCCAGATGGAAGCAGCCCGGATGGAGCGGACAACGGTGACCATCGGATCCGCAGATGGCCAAGTGGAACTGCGGGCGACAGGGCAGGTTGTCCTGTTCGACGGTTTCTTGAAGGTCTACGAGGAGGGCACGGACGATGCGGGAGACGACGAGGACGGCAGCCGCCTTCCACAGGTCGGCGTCGGCGACGCCCTGAAGCCCGCCGCACAAGCGCTGTCTCGCGATTACACAAAGCTTGCGGGCGATGACGTGATCGAAGACACGCACGGCAATGTGCGTCGATCCAAGGCGGCCATCCTGTCTGCCAACGGTGCGACCCTTGGCCAGCAACATCACACCGCGCCCCCGCCCCGTTATACCGAAGCGACGCTGGTGAAGCGGATGGAGGAACTCGGGATCGGGCGGCCCTCCACCTATGCCTCGATCATGGATACAATCCAGAACCGAGGCTATGTCCTCAAGGAAAAGGGCCGACTTGTCCCCGAGGACAAGGGCCGCCTCGTGACGGCATTCCTGTCCAATTACTTCAACCGATATGTGCAATATGACTTTACGGCCGACTTGGAGAACCAGCTCGACGAAGTCAGCGCGGGCGATCTGCATTACAAGGATGTGCTGGAGCGGTTCTGGAAGGACTTCCACGCCGCTGTGGACGAGACCTCCGAATTGCGCATCACGGATGTGCTGGAAAAGATCAACGAGGTGCTTGAACCGCACTTGTTCCCCGCCACCGAGGACGGGACTGATCCGCGGCTTTGCCCGAATTGCGGCGCGGGACGACTTTCCATGCGCACAGCACGTGCGGGAGGCGCGTTCATCGGGTGTTCCAACTATCCGGAATGCCGATATACGCGCGCCTTCGGCCCGCCTTCGGACGAGGCGGAAGCGACAGGCGATATCCTGGGGCCGGAAGGCAGGATGCTGGGCGTTGACCCTGCCACCTCCGAGAAGGTCACCTTGCGCACCGGACGATTTGGCCCCTATGTCCAGCTGGGGGATGTCACGGAGGAGGTGAAGAAGCCCCCTCGCGCATCCCTTCCAAAGGGCTGGGAGATCGACGATCTCGACCTGGACAAGGCCCTGACCCTGCTGTCCCTACCCCGCCTTGTCGGCGCGCATCCGGAAGATGGCGAACCGGTGGAAGCCGCGATCGGCCGGTATGGGCCTTACGTCAAGCATGGCCGCATCTATGCGAACCTGTCGGACGTGGATGAAGTGTTCACTATCGGCATGAATCGCGCGGTGGAACTGATCGCCCAGAAGGCCGCTGGTCGCGGCGGGCGGGGGACGGCCGCCGCCCCGTTGAAGGAATTGGGCGAGCATCCCTCCGACGGCGGGCCGGTGCAGGTGATGAAGGGCCGTTATGGACCTTACGTCAAATGGGGCAAGATCAATGCCACCCTGCCCAAGGACGTGGATCCCGAAACGGTGGAGCTGGAAAGCGCGCTGGCAGTGCTCGCCGACAAGATCTCCAAGGGTGGCAAGGGCACAGGCAAGAAGGCGGCAGTGAAGAAACCCGCCGCAAAGAAACCCGCAGCGAAGAAACCCGCAGCGAAGACGGCGTCCAAGTCGCCCGCGAAAAAGGTGACGAAAAAGGACACATAGCGGCAATTCGACGGGCGAAGGCTTGATCTTGCGCCCGTCTCGCCCGAAGTCGGTTGCATGTCGAAAGCGCCCCCCCTGTCCCCGAATCCGGAAGCCCTGGAGTTTCTACTGACCCGCCGGTCGCGGCCTCCGCGCATGTTGGGCAGCCGTGCACCGGATATGGCGACGCTGCGCACCTTGCTGACCGCCGCCGCCCGCGTGCCGGACCATGGCAAGCTGGAGCCGTGGCGCTTCGTCGTGCTGGAAGCACCTGCCTGCCGCCGTCTGGCGGAGTTGACCCGTGTTCGAGGGACCGAACTGGGCCTCGATCCCGACCGGATCGACAAGGCTGTGACGGGTTTCTCCGATGCCCCGATGATCGTGGCTGTCGTCGCCTCTCCAAAGCAGCATCCGGTCGTGCCGGAGATCGAGCAATTGGCCTCTGCTGCTGCAGTCTGCCTGTCATTGGTGAACGCAGCGCTCGCCGCCGGGTGGGGCGCGGTATGGCTGACGGGATGGCGTGCGCAGGATCGCCCGTTTCTGACGCAAGGCTTGCAGCTTTTCCCCCATGAAACCATCGCTGGCTTCATCCATATCGCGGATGAGGCGCGCATCCCCCCCGACCGGCCGCGCCCTGATATCGATACACTGACCACCTGGATGCCCGAATGATCTTCGATGCCTTCTTCAAAGCCCTTCGCCAGTTGACCGACACGCGATTTATTGGCGTTCTGGGTATAGGGATTGGTCTGACCGTGGGGCTGCTGGTGGCCTTCTATGTCGCTTTCGCCGTGTTCATCGGCTGGCTCTTGCCCGACACCTTTTCCCTGCCCTGGATCGGTGAAATCGCCTGGGTCGACAATGCCCTGACCATTGCAGGCATCCCGTTAATGCTGATCCTGTCGATATTCCTAATGGTTCCAGTCAGTTGCGCCTTCATGGGCATTTTTCTCGACCGCGTCGCGGAAGCGGTCGAGGATCGGCATTATCCCGGGCTGGCTCCGGCGAGAGCATTGTCGGCGGGCGAAGCCGTGGCGGATGTGGCCAAATTCCTGGGCGTGTTGACGATCGTGAATGTATTCGCCCTTATCCTCTACCTGCTGTTCGCCCCAATCGCACCAATCCTGTTCTGGGTCTTGAACGGCATTCTGCTGGGTCGCGAATACGGTCAGATGGTGGCCTTACGCCGCAACGATCCGGCGGGCGCAGCTGCGTTCCGGCGCGAAAACCGGCCGACGCTTTTCGCCGCGGGCGTTTTGATGGCCGTGCCGCTTACCATCCCAGTGGTGAATATCCTTGTCCCGATCCTCGGGGCGGCGACTTTTACCCACCTTTACCACCTGCTCAGTGCGGCGCGGTCGACCCCATCCCGAACCTTGTAAAAAGGTCGATATCGTCGATGGTAATGATATCGAACACAATGATCCATGCGATGGCTGCCCAGATGGCAGCTGCCACGATGCTGGTCCAGACCACGCGCTTCTTCAATTGTGGATCGTCAGGCGCCGAACCGGGCGTTCCCACCACACGATTGCCCGCTTCATTCTGGCTGGTCACCCTGACCTGAAGCGCCACGAACAGAGTCATGAACCAGATGATCGCATACAGAACAATACCGGTGACGACGCCCATCAGACCTGCTCCAACTCGACAAGCGTGCCTGTGAAGTCTTTCGGATGCAAGAAGAGTACCGGCTTGCCATGGGCGCCTATCTTCGGCTCTCCGCTGCCGAGAACGCGAGCGCCGGAAGCAGTCAGGCGGTCCCGCGCGGCCAAGATATCCTCAACCTCGTAGCAGATGTGATGGATGCCGCCGGAGGGGTTTTTCTCCAGAAACCCACGTATGGGAGAGTTATCCCCAAGCGGGTGCAGAAGCTCGATCTTCGTGTTGGGAAGTTCGATGAAAATCACGGTGACCCCGTGATCAGGTTCGTCCTGCGGAGCACCGACGGTTGCACCAAGCGTCGTGCGGTATTGCTCGGCAGCGGCGTCCAGGTCGGGCACGGCGATTGCGACATGGTTTAGGCGTCCGATCATGGAGCAATCCCGGCTCTGTTTCATGGTGAGTGGGGTATGGCGTGGCCCGTCGCCAGAGGCAAGATCGAGCGATGTCGCATGGGCCAGTGTCGGGCATGTTTACGGACCATAAACCCTGTCCGTGCGAAACCCTTGGAAGAGCAGAGGAATCAGCCTTGCGGCAATGGGGGACGTGTGATGGATGACAGACTTTCCGAATTCAACCTGCGACCGCAGCCGACGGCGGAACGGCCGCTGCTCGGATTGACCATTCTCGTGGTTGAAGACAGCCGCTATGCGTCCGAAGCAGTCCGCTTGATGAGCCTGCGCTCGGGTGCGCGACTGCGCCGGGCCGATTGCCTGACGTCGGCGGAGCGTCATCTCAATATCTATTGCCCGACAGTGGCGATCGTCGATCTGGGCTTGCCGGACGGGTCAGGTCTGGATCTTATCACACAGATGGCCACCACCAAGCCGCGTGTCCAAGTCATCCTTGGAACTTCCGGCGCGGAACGCGAAGCGGCGGAAAAACAAGTCATGGCTTCGGGGGCCGATGGCTTTATCGCCAAGCCCGTGTCCACCATCGCGGCCTATCAGGCTGCAATTCTTGCGCATCTGCCCGACGCCTATCGCCCGTCTGGCCCCAGGGAAGTGCCGTTCGTCAGTGTCGATCCGGACCCGCTCGCACTGCGCGAGGACCTGAGCCACGCGATGGACCTTCTGGCGCTCGACTGTCCCCCGGTTCTCTACTTGCGTCGTTTCCTGATCGGCTTGGCCCGGGCGATCAAGGACAGCGCCCTTGAACACCAGGCGCGCACCATGGCGGACACTCTCGGCGCACCAGACCGCGCCGCCCTGCGTGCATTCCTGTCCCGGCGGATTGACGGCGTTACCGGCCCCATCTGAGCGTATCGCGGCGCAACCTCTTATCCGACGTCGCCCTCTTTGCGGGCGGGCATCGGCAACAAACCGGTTCGCGCCTTGTATCAACCCATCTGCGCCCCTGTGGGATACCGCCGCCATTGGTGATAGCCAATGCCTCTTGCATCTTGCCCAAAAGCCACTTGCACGACGGCCAATTCACCTGACATTCGGGCGCTCAGCGGACAAGCGACCCGGCCCTTGACTACAAGCTACAGGCCGGTCACTCCCGAGGCAGGACCCGCAAGCCCAACTCCATCAGTTGGTCCGGCAGCGGATCGGACGGCGCATTCATCATCAGGTCCTCCGCACGCTGGTTCATCGGGAACAAGATGACCTCGCGGATGTTCGCGGTATCTGCCAGCAACATGACGATCCGGTCGATCCCAGCGGCGCAGCCACCATGGGGCGGCGCGCCGTATTGAAAGGCATTGACCATGCCTCCGAAGCGGTTCCGCACCTCGTCAGCGCCATAACCTGCCAACTCGAACGCTTTGAACATGATCTCGGGCGTGTGGTTCCGGATCGCGCCCGAGACCAGCTCATAGCCGTTGCAAGCAAGGTCGTATTGGTAGCCGAGTACTGCCAGCGGATCGCCCTGCAGCGCGTCGAGGCCACCCTGCGGCATCGAGAATGGGTTGTGAGAGAAATCCACGCGACCTGTCTCTTCGTCCTTCTCGTACATCGGGAAGTCCACGATCCAGGCGAAGGCAAAGCGGTTCAGCTCGGTCAATCCAAGCTCGTTCCCGATCACGGTGCGGGCGCGGCCGGCGACACCTTCGAACTCGGACGGTTTGCCCGCGAGGAAGAAAGCCGCATCCCCGGTTCCGAGGCCAAGCTGCCGACGGATCGCCTCAGTGCGCTCGGGTCCTATATTCTTTGCCAGCGGACCTGCGGCTTCCATGCCGTCGTCTCCGTCGCGCCAGAAGATATAGCCCATCCCCGGCAGTCCCTGTTCCTGCGCGAACTTGTTCATCCGGTCGCAGAACTTGCGAGATCCGCCACCGGGGGCGGGAATGGCGCGGACTTGCGTCCCATCTTGCTCCAGCAAGTTCGCAAAGATCGCGAAGCCAGAACCGGCAAAGTGCTCGCTCACAACTTGCATCTTGATCGGATTGCGCAGATCGGGCTTGTCGGTTCCATACCAAAGCGCACTGTCGGCATAGGAAATCAGCGGCCAGACCTTGTCGACCGAGGCCCTGCCTCCGAACTCTTCGAAGATGCCACGCAGGACCGGCTGGATCGTGTCGAACACGTCCTGCTGTTCGACGAAACTCATCTCCAGGTCCAACTGATAAAAATCGGTGGGCGAGCGGTCGGCGCGCGGGTCTTCGTCACGGAAGCACGGTGCGATCTGGAAGTATTTGTCAAAGCCCGAGACCATGAGCAGTTGCTTGAATTGCTGCGGGGCTTGCGGCAGGGCATAGAATTTGCCCGGATGCAGCCGCGAAGGGACCAGAAAATCGCGCGCGCCCTCTGGACTGGACGCAGTAATGATTGGCGTCTGAAACTCACGGAAATTAATGTCCCACATGCGTTTGCGGATCGAGGCCACCACATCCGAACGCAGGGTCATGTTGCGCTGCATCGCCTCGCGCCGAAGGTCGAGATAGCGATAACGCAGACGCGTTTCCTCGGGGTATTCCTGATCGCCAAAGACCTGAAGCGGCAATTCGGCGGAGGCGCCCAGGATCTCCATATCCCGAATGAACACCTCGATCTCACCAGTCGACAATTTCGGGTTCACCAATGTCTCGTCGCGGGCTTTCACCTCGCCGTCGATGCGGATGCAGAACTCCGACCGCAGCTTTTCCACCTGCGAGAACACTGGGCTGTCGGGATCGCAGAGCACTTGGGTGATCCCGTAATGGTCGCGCAGGTCGATGAAGATGACGCCGCCATGGTCGCGACGGCGATGCACCCAACCCGACAGGCGGATCGTCTCGCCGACATTGGCGGCTGTGAGGGCGGCACAGGTATGACTGCGATAGGCGTGCATCTTCGTCTTCTCCGGGAAACGATGTGGTCTGGCGCTCGTTTGGGATACATCGCGCGCGGCTTGCGAAGTCAACCCCGGCAGGCGCATCGAAGCAAGGCCTTACTGGAAGCCTTCGTCGAAGGCTCTTGTGCGGATGCGTGGGGGCAGGATCACAAGGTGCAGGCCATGGCTGAAGCGAGGCTTGCAGCAGACCACGGCGCAAGCGCTCGGGTTTGCAGGCCTGAATTGTCCATCCGGGTTGCCATGACCTGGCTCCAATCTGCATTGGCTGTGATGAGTTCGGGACCGGCACCGCAGTCGCGGAGGCCGCCGGAGATGAAGTCCTCTCCGATGCGGTGGTTGCTCAGGCCTGCAAGGGCGGCGACCTCGACCAGTCGATCCTGGCCGTGCAACCCGCCAGGCACGTATCGCCAGACGCGCAGGATGCGGGACAAATGGGGGCGGTCTATATAGGCGATCTCGATCATACCGTCGCCGTCCAGGTCGGCGGCACCGATTGGGGCAAGCCACCGGTTCGGGCGCCCGATGAAGGGTGTCGTGGCGAGCAGGTCAAAACCGATGCCGTCATCAGCGGCACGATACACGGCCAGTTGCGCCCCAAGGCGTTGGTGGCTTTGAACAACGATGATCTCTGGCATGTTGTCGCCGTCCAGATCGACAAGCCGCGGCGCGATATCCTCGAAGACCAGATCTTCCGGCAAAATCAGGACATGGTCATCACAGGTCGTCCGGCTGGCCTCGGAATAGGCGTGCAGTTCTGTTGCCTCGATCGCATCGCCCAGGACACCGTGGGGATAGCGGGTCGTCGGTCCGTCGTACCAGGCAAGGCTGCCGCCAGGATCGAGCCAGTGGTTGGACAGACTTTCGGGCATCTGGGTCGCGTCATGTGGGGCTTCATTGCAGGCCAATGCACTACCCGACCACGCCAGCAACAGGCACAGGCCGATGCGCGCGCCGCGGACGGGGCGGTGCAATCGGCGCGACAGGGAACGCGGCGCCACCGGCGGCCGTCAGATCTGCTTCTCGGGCATTTGCACCACGAGACCGTTCAGCGCATCGGAGACCTTCAATTGGCAGGTCAGGCGGGATCGAGCCGGATCAGGCTCGAAGGCGAATTCCAGCATATCCTCTTCCATCGGGTCGATGGCGGGCAGTTTGTCCACCCAATCGGGTGAAACGTAGACATGACAGGTCGAACAGGCGCAGGCACCGCCGCAATCGGCCTCGATCCCCGGAATACCGTTGTCGCGCGCACCTTCCATGACGGTCATGCCGTTGGCGACCTCCACGACATGCTTGGTGCCATTATTTTCGATATAGGTGATCCTGGCCATTTTCCGCCCCTGAAATCTGAATTCCCGATTTAGGTAATGCACCCTGCCCCGGCTTTCCAGCGGGAATGCTCGGGCTTGCCTGCCCGGCAATATGTTCTATTTTTGTTCTAGTATGAAGCTGCCTTTTCTTGCCCCCCCTTGGCCGACGCCGCCCAATTGCCTGCCGCATCACCTGCTGCATCTGCCGCCGGAGAATGCACGCATCAGCGTTGCCGGACTTGTGCTGGTCCGTCAGCGCCCCGGCACCGCCAAGGGCGTGATTTTCATCACACTTGAGGATGAGTTCGGGGTCTGCAACGTCATCGTCTGGCAAAAGATCTACCAGGCGTTTCGGCGCGCCGTGATCGCGGGGCGGCTGTTGCGGGTAACCGGGCGGCTGCAGCGGCAATCCGGCGTGACCCATGTGGTGGCTGAACGGGTCGAGGACATCTCGCCCTTGCTCGACGATCTCGTGCGCTTGCATCAAAAGGCACGCGCCGACGATCAACCCTGAGGGATCCAATTCCCTTCCCGGCAGGCAGGAAATCAGCTACACTGCAAAAAACGAAAAAATGGCAGAACAGAGCAGTCCCATGCGCAAGATCATTCTGCTGGCCGCCACCTGCGGCCTCTCGGCGTGCCAATCCACCGCTCCGGCCGAGGACAGTTTCACATCCGTCATCACCCCAGTCACCACTTCTGGAGCGGCAGGCGTGCAGGTGATGCGCGGCTTCGGACCGCCAAATGCCGATCCGGCAAGCTGCTATGGGCGCGAGGTCGACCCGGCCGTGATCGAGACCGTGACCGAGCACATCATGGTCGAGCCCGAGCAACTGGACCGCAACGGCAATGTCCGCCGCCCGGCGGTCTACGTCACCGCGACCGAGCAACGGATCGTCGAGGATCGCCGGGAAATCTGGTTCGAAACACCTTGTGCGATGGACGCCGATCCAGACTATGTCGCAACCTTGCAACGTGCATTGAGCGCGCGGGGTCACTACGCGGGTGCGATCACAGGGCTGCTTGACCACGCAACGGTGGAGGCAATCCGCGCCTACCAGCAGCCCCAAGGCCTCGACAGCGGCGTTTTGTCTTTGGCCGCTGCCCGGCAGCTTGGCCTGTCGGTCTGGGATCCGGTGCTGGCCACGCGGGTTGCCCGAGACGGCTGAACCACACGAAACTCCCGGCGCAACAAGCTGGCCGGGAAAACGGCGGTAAGGAAAGCAGACCAGATGCTTATTGGTCTGCTTCCGTCCCTTCGTCTTCAATATTCAAAGCCATGAAGCGCGGATTTCCGTCGCGGCGAATCAGGATCAGGATGGATTTCTGTCCTGCCTCTTCCGCAGCGTCGATACGGGACTGAAGATCGGCAACACTGCCGACCGGGGCTTGGGTCACCTCTGTGATGATATCCCCCACCTGCAAGCCCATCTCTGCGGCGTCCGATGCCGGGTCAAGGGATAGGATCACGAGGCCGTTTGCAACACCCGCCGCATTGAACTGCTGCCGCAACTCGTCGGTCAAGGGCGTCAGGCTCAATCCGAGGATCTCACTCGACGGAGCAGCGCCGGGAACGTCACCGCTCCGCGCAGGCTCCGCCTCCGCCTCCGCGGTCTCACGGCGTCCCAGGGTGATGCGAAGCGTTTCGGTGCCGCCATCGCGGAACACCACAACACGCACGCTCTCCCCTTCTGAGGATTCGCCAACGAGACGCACAAGACCCCTCGTGTCGATGATATCCCGACCGTCAAAGGACAGGATCACGTCTCCCACCTCGATCCCGCCTTCCAGCGCCGGGCCGGGCGGGACATCGGTGACCATTGCTCCGCGCGCTGCATTGAGTCCGATTGCCTCTGCCATTTCGGCAGTGACATCCTGAATCCGCACGCCAAGCCAACCGCGCCGGGTCTCTCCGAATTCACGCAGCTGCGAAACCACGGGGCTCACGACATCCGAGGACATAGCGAAGCCGATCCCGATGGAGCCGCCCGTTGGCGACAGGATCGCAGTGTTGACACCGATCACCTCACCCTCGAGGTTGAAGAGCGGACCGCCCGAGTTCCCTTGGTTAATCGCTGCATCGGTCTGAATGAAGTCGTCATAGGTACCGTTGAGCTCGCGTCCGAAAGCGGAAATCACCCCGACGGACACAGAAAAACCCTGACCCAGCGGGTTGCCCATGACCATGACCCAGTCTCCGACGCGATGCTCGGACGCGACACCAAACGGGACGAAGGGCAGCGGGTCATCACTTTGAACGCGCAAAAGGGCGATATCGGTGTTGGGATCGGTGCCGATCAATTGGGCCTGCAACTCCAAGCCGTTGCGGAATTCTATCATGATCTCGTCGGCACCCTCGATGACGTGGTTGTTGGTGACAATGAAACCATCTTCCGAGATCACGAAGCCCGACCCAAGCGCTTGGCTGCGGCGCGGGGGGCGATCACCGGGACCCTGACGTTCGAGAAAATCGTTGAAGAAGTCCTCCAGCGGCGAGCCTTCGGGAACGATCGGGTTGGGTCCCCCGGCGCGGCCGGCCACGGCCGACGACGTGGTGATGTTCACCACTGCATCGCCCACCTGATCCACGAGGTCGGCAAACCCTCCCAGTACTGTCGTCTGCGCGCGTGCAGGAGCTGCATTCAGCGCCAGCGCCAGAACTGTCAGCAGGGCCATAAAGGCACCGATCACGGCGCGCATGTCCTTGCTGCGGCTATCGCTTGCAACCTTGATCTGCGAGACCGTGCGCTGATTGAAAGCGCGGCGATTATGGGAGGGAAAAGGGGAATTGGAGTTGATCGTCACGGCAAAGCGCCTCCTGAAAAACCTTCGAGTGGACACACCCACCTTTTAGTCATATTTGCGCGCTCTTTGCGGGAATCAAGTTCAGGTTGCCGCAGGCGCGCGCCGGATGCGTAACATGGGCGTGAAGACACATCCGATCAAAACGGAAGGTGCCATGGAGGCGATGGCAATCCAATCACAATCTGCGCGCCCGAACCGAGAGTCAGACCAGGCTGAGCGCCCACGAGATCAGAACGGCGCCTGCAGCGATCGCCGTAAGTCCAATCATGCGTCGGGTTTGGTGCGGCACCGCCGCCAGCCGACGCAGCATGTCTTCCAGACGCGACGGGGCCAGTGCGAACACCAGCCCCTCAATCACAAGGGCCATGCCAAGGCCCATCAGGATGGCGATGCCCATCGGCGTTATTGTGCCGGCGCTGCCAAGGAATTGCCGCCGCCAAGCGCCGAGCCGTCGAAATACCCGAAGAATTCACTGTCCGGACCGATCACGAAGCTTGAGTTCGGCCCGAGCGCCCGCTCATACGCGGTGAGCGACCGGGTGAAGTCGAAGAACTCGGCATCCTGACCGAAGGCCTCAGCGAAGATGCGCGTGCGCTCGGCATCGGCTTCACCGCGGGTGATTTCAGCCTCGCGGTTGGCTTCCGACACAAGCTCGACAACGGTCCGGTCTGCGACGGCGCGGATCCTTTGCGCCGCTTCCTCGCCGCGCGCGATCTCGTCTGCGGCCTCCCTTTCGCGCTCCGCACGCATCCGCGCGAAGGTCGCATCGAGGTTCTGTGCCGGCAGGTTGGTCTGCTTGAGCCGCACGTCCAGCACCTCGACCCCAAGTGCATTTGCCAAACTTCGCGCCTGGATGGTGATCTCGTCGGCCAGAACGGAGCGTTCGTCGGACAGGATGGTATTCGACGTCACGCCGTCGGCACCAAGAACGGCCCGGATCCGGTCATTGAGAATGCCTTCAAGTCGCGCTTCCGCAACACGGATACCGCCGACGCCAACTGCCTGCCGAAACCGCACCACGTCAGCGATGCGGTAACGCGCAAAGGCGTCGATCACAAGGCGCCTGTCGTCGGACGGCGTCACCTCGGTCGCCGTGGTGTCAAGCGACAGGATACGGTCATCGTAGTAGACCACTTCCTGGATGAACGGGATCTTGAAGTTCAGCCCCGGCTCGTCAATCACTTGGCGGATCTGACCGAACTGAAGGACCAGCGCTCTCTGACGTTCATCGACCACGAAGAGCGACGAGGCAAAAATTGCTATGGCGACCACGACAATCGGGACAAGGTAAGTAATCCTGCGCATCTTAGTTCGAGCTCCCCGTGGTCGTTGTGGCGCCAGGCGTCCGGCGCAATTCATTCAGAGGCAAATAAGGCACGACCCCCTGCCCACCGGAACTTTCTCCATCGATAATGATGAGGTCGGTTTCTCCGAATACCCGCTCCAGCGTTTCCAGGTACAGACGGCGGCGGGTCACGTCCGGCGCGCTGCGATATTCCTCGAGCACGGCCAGAAACCGGCTCGCCTCACCAATGGCTTCGTTAACCACTCGGGCGCGGTAACCTTCCGCTTCCTCGAGGATCTGCGCAGCTTCACCGCGGGCCCCGGCTGTGACACGGTTGGAATAGGCGTCCGCCGTCCGCTCCAGGCGGTCACGCTCTTGCTCGGCGGCTTGGACTTCGCGAAAGGCGTCAATCACTTCGGTGGGCGGGTCCGCCCGGTCGAGGTTCACACGGATTATGTTGATGCCCGAACTGTAGCTGTCCAGCGTCTGCTGGATAAGCGTCCGTGTCTGATCGGCGATCAGTGCACGATCACGGTTCAGGATCGGTGCCAATTCGGAACTCGCGATGATCTCGCGCATCGCGGACTCGGCCACGGCACGAACGGTCAATTCCGGGTTGGCGAGATTGAACAGGTACAGCGCCGGGTCGTTGATATTCCAGACGACATCGAAATCGATATCCACGATGTTTTCGTCGGTGGTAAGCATAAGTCCCGTGTCGGACGCGCCCGAACGGTTGACGCCGATCTCCTCGGTTCGTTCCGTCGTGACCCCGACCACCTCGGCCCGGATGATCGGCCACGGCGCGAAGTTGAGACCTTGGTCCGTCGTGCCGGCAAAAGACCCAAGCAGCAGTTCGACCCCCTGCTCTTCCGGTTGCACGGTGTAAACGGACGCATAAACCCATGCCGAGAGTGCGATGATCACACCGCCGATCCACAGCGTGCGCGGGCTGATCGGGTCGCTGCCGCCTTGACCGCCACCAGCGTTGCCGCCGCCGCGACCACCCATCAGGACGCGCAGTTGTTCCTGACCCTTGCGCACAAGGTCGTCGATCTCGGGGATCTGACCCGGGCCACCGGGACGTCGAGGGCCATTGTTGTTGCCGCCGCCGTTACCACCATTGCCGCCGGAGCTTCCACGGTCGCTGCCGCCACCGCCGCCCCAAGGTCCGCCACTGTTTCCCGCCATGTGTTGTCTCAACCTCTTACGAATAATCGTCTGTTGATGCCCTATATGGGGCTGATTTCCCGATTTGCACCCGCTGAAGGGCGTTTTGACGCGCAGATGCGCGCCTCACGCGGTCCGAATTGGATCGCGCATCGTCACGATCTCTTCCGACATCGTGGGATGAACTGCAACCGTACGGTCGAAATCCTCCTTTGTGGCACCCATTTTCAAGGCGATGCCAGCAAGCTGGATCATCTCGCCCGCGCCAGGAGCCACGATATGACAACCAAGCACCTTCCGGGTCGCTTTCGAGACGATCAGTTTCATCAAGACCCGATCCGGCTTGCCCGCGAAGGCCGTCTGCATGGGCCGGAACGAGGTGCAATAAACCTCGACTTCTTCCTGGTCGCGCGCCTGTTCTTCCGTCAATCCGACCGAGCCGTATTCCGGCTGCGTAAAGACAGCCGACGGGATCAGGTGATGATCCACCGGCGTCGGTTTACCTTTGAACACTGTCTCCACGAAGGCCATTCCCTCGCGGATCGCCACGGGCGTCAGATTTACCCGATTGGTTACGTCTCCGATCGCATAAATCGAAGGCACGCCGGTCTGGCTGAAGTCGTCGACCGCGACTTCGCCCCACCGGCCAATGGTCACACCGACTTCGGCCAGCCCCATACCTTCCGTATTCGGTGTGCGTCCCGTCGCGAACAGAACCTGGTCATAGACGCCTTCATGTCCATTGGTGGATTTCACACGGATCGGACCGCCCGCGCTGCCCTTGGCTTCGGCCACCTGCACCGCTTGCGCCGGGGCGCCCATGGCGGCATCGCGTCCGCCGCCGCCATCGGGCCGCTCCGCATCGGCTGGCACCATCTCCACGATGTTGGTCCCAAGATGCAGATCGATCCCGTGCTCACGCATCATTTCGGCGATCAACCCGCGCGCCTCGTCATCGAAGCCCCGCAGGATCTGCGCGCCCCGGTAGAACTGCGTCACCTCGACACCGAGGCCCGACATGATGCAGGCGAATTCGCAGGCGATATAGCCGCCGCCGATGATCAAAAGACGTTTGGGAAGCTCCGGCAAATGGAAGATATCGTCCGAGACGATACCCAGATGCGCATTTGTCGTGTCAGGCCGCATGGGCCGCCCGCCCGTCGCCACAAGAATGTGCTTGGCAGTCTTGGACGCGCCGCCGACCGTCACCGTGTGAGCATCGGCCACCGTGGCGCGTCCGTCAAAGACCGTCACCCCGGAGCCATCAAGCAGTTTGCGATAGACCTGTTCCAAACGGTCCAGTTCCGCATTCAGATGGTCGCGGAACGTCGACCATTGAAACGTGCCGTCCTGCACGTCCCAGCCATAGGCCCGTGCCTCGGCGAAACCCTCCCGATAGCCCGAGGCGAAAACCATAAGCTTCTTTGGAACGCAGCCCCTGATGACGCAGGTGCCACCCATCCGGCTTTCCTCGGCCAGCGCCACGCGGGCACCGAGGCCCGCCGCCACGCGCGCGGCCCGCACTCCGCCCGATCCGCCGCCGATGACAAAGAGGTCATAGTCGAATTCGGTCATGGGGTGGCCTCCGGGGTCAGCATGCGATCACGCACCGGTATTTCACATGGCCACGCCCATGGCCAGACTGCCGGGGACAACAACCCCAGACCCTCCTTCAATTTCCTGAAATCCTTTGGACAAGCAGACAGGAAGGGGCGGTGGCCCCGGACGAAGGTGGAAATCGGGCACCTCCGTCTTCACACCATTCCGATCAATCGCGGATATCCACGAACAGGTTCTCGGTGTCGATCACATCTACCCGTTCATGCTCGATCGTTCCGTTGTTGATGTCCCGCACCTCCACGGTGCCGTCAGCATTGCCGATCACCAGCACGTCACAGATATCAAGGAACAATCCGTTTTCCACCACGCCGGGGATCTGGTTGAGCACGAGGCTGACCTGCGCCGGCTGCGCGATACGTCGCAAATGCAGGTCGAGGATGAAATTTCCCTCATCCGTCCTGAACGGCTGTGTGCCAGACAGCCGCAGCGAGGCAGAGCGCCCCAACACATCGACGTTCGACAACATTTCTTCGATCAGTGCCTTGGTAGTCTGCCAGCCGAATGGAATGATCTCCACCGGAAGCGGGAACGCTCCCAACGTGTCGACCTGCTTGGACAGATCCGCAATCACCACCATCTGGTCCGACGCCGTCGCCACCACCTTTTCGTGCAGCAGCGCACCGCCGCCGCCCTTGATCAGATTCAGGTTCGGATCGTATTCGTCCGTTCCGTCAATCGTAAGGTCCAGCCAGCGCACCTCGTCCAGCGTCTTGACGATCACACCGACTTCGCGCGCCAGATCGGCGGTGCGCTGTGATGTCGCGACGCCGGTGATCATCATGCCCTCTCCGCGGACCAACTCGCCGAGGCATCGCACCATCCAGGCTGCAGTCGATCCGGTACCGAGACCGACACGCATGCCATCCTCCACGAATTCGACAGCCCGACGGGCGGCAACGTATTTGGCCTTGTCGATAGGGGAAAGCTCGGCCGTCATGGGCTGTAATCTCGTCTTCTATGGCAACTGTGTGACACGTCTTTAGCTGAGGCTCAGCCGGGGGGCGAGTGAAATTCTACCTCCGCCAGCCCCGCGATCACCGCATCCAGTTCTTCGCGCGGCACGATCAAGAGCAGACCTGGACGATCGGTGAACAGTGCGACATCGCCAGAGAGCACCGCATTGGACGTTCCGATGCGCCGAGCCGGATGCAGATCGAGGGTCTCGAAAGACCATTTCAATCCCTCCGCACGCACTCGCACCCCGTCGAGGGGAAACAACGACAGACGCTGACCGGGCGTTAACCGCAAAACCAACCTGGCAGGGACATGAACTGTCAAATCCTGCGCCCCGATCACGATGACGGGACGGTCCGGGTAGCACACCAGCACGTGCAGCGCGGCCAATTCGTGGTCGAGACGAGCACCAGAAAACCCTGCCGCCAGGATCAGGGGCGCATCGACGCTACGGACCGCCTTGTCGAAATCGGTGCTGTCCTGCTCCTCCACCAAGTGGATCCGACCCGGAGGAATCGCCCGCCTCGCGGTCACGGAGAGCGAATCCAAATCGCCGATCACGGCTTCGGGAATCAGTCCATTGGCGAGCAAGGCATCGCCACCACCATCGGCCCCGACAAAAAAATCTACCCGCTCGCGCAGGATTTCGACCGTTGCCGCATCCAGACCACCGCCACCGACTAATCCAACCGGTCCCTTGAATTTAAAAGACAATCCCTGCGCATCCTCTGAAGTCGGCACGTTGTTGCCACGATCGTGGTCATTCTTCACGGAAAGGTCCAATTCACGTCGCTTTTGAATGGAAACAGTTTGTTACACCTTCGACCAGAGAATGATAAATTCCGGTGTCTTCCGGACGAGCAGAGTGACAGAGCAATGAGTGACGAAAACAAGATCCTGACGGTCTCATACGGCACGTTTTCCTGTACCTTGGAAGGGTTCGATCGTCCGTTCGAGGCGATGAAGGCGATTGCTGAATACTTCCGCGACCTCGCCGCCGAGGATCGGTATTTCGGGGCCGAACCTCCGACGCCCGACGCAGAGACCCTGCACCGCATTACCGAGGCCGCGATTCAGCGCCGGGTGGAAGCGCGTCTGACGGACAACAACCTGGTCCTGCGCCCTGAAGTCAAGGACGAAGCGGCAGCAGCCTTCATGGCTGCGCCGACCGTCCGCGCGCGGGCTGAAATCGAGGACGCCGTCGAAAGCGTGTCGCCCGAGTCCGCCGAAGATGTGCCGCTTGCCGAGGCAGACGAGAATGCGATTGCCGAAGAGGTTATCGAAGGCCCGGTGGACGAGGTCGAAGATCCGGCTCTCGGGGTCGCGGGTTCCCCTGACGAGGATCTCGACAACGAAGAACCCGTCATCGCAGTCACGCTGGAAGAAGTGACGGGCGCGATCGCGGATGACACATGGGAAAGTTTCGAAGCCGAGGCCAAGGACGACACCGCCGCCGAAATCGAAGACGTCATTGAAGAACATGCACCTGACTTTGCCGAAGCCGGTGATCGTTCTTCACTGGAGGTCCCGTCCAACGAGGTCGATGAAGAGGCGGACGCAACCGATGCGGAAGATCCCCTCTTCCAGAGCGCGAACGTCATCGCCGACGATGACGCCGAGCAGGGCGCTGCAAGGGATGACGACACCCTTTCCGAAATCGCCGCTGCGATGGCGTCCGATGCTCCGGCGCAGGCTGATCCTGAAGTTCAGGTCTCGGCTCATACCGCCATGACGCTTTCGGGGGACGACACCCTCGATCACGGTTTCAGCGATACCGCGGCCGAGGATCTGATCGACGAAAGCCTCGACGTCGGCGCCGACACTCTCATCGCCGTGGCGGCCGCCCTCGCCGCCCAAGGCGCTGTGCTTCAGGACGATGCCGAAACTGTGGCCACAGATGACGCAGATCTGGACGAAAGTCTCAGTGTCGGCATTGCTGACATCGAGGATGGCTTCGACGACATGAACGAAACGACCGACGATGACGTCGACTCGCTCTTCGCCGACGAACCTGAATCCGACACTGCCTTGGACGGAGCGTCTGTTGCCGCGCGCCTCGCCCGCATTCGCCGCGCAGCGCTGGCCGAAACCGGCGAACGCCCGGTCACGGTTCAGCCCGACGACGAACTGATCTCCGCCGGTGGCGAAGGCGCCGCTCCGGAACCGGTTATCGAAGCCGATGACGACGATTCAGCTGCCGAACTCGCCGCAGCTTTTGAAACGGGCGCGTCCGAGGTGACCGCCACGTCCGTAGCGTCGGAACAGTTCGAAGCGGAAGCCACCATCGATGCCGCCGTTCCGTCCGACGAGGCCGTAGCACCGGGCGTGCGCCCTGATCACGCTCACTTGAACAGCGACGACGATGGCAGCGAGGATCGCCTGTTCCAGGCAACCGAAGGTCGCTTGTCGACCGAGGAAAACAGCCGTCGTCGCGCCAACATCGAACATCTGAAGGCCGCTGTCGCCGCCCGCGCCGCCGAAAGCCAACTTGCCGCCGATGGTGCCAACGTAGCAGAACTTGGAGGCGTCAACGATATCGCAGCCGAGTATCGGGGCGACTTGGCCCGTGTTCTGCGTCCGCGACGCGTGCGTGTGGACGTGTCGCGCCGCGCGCTGGCGGTGGAGAATCGCCCCGCACCGCTGGTGCTGGTGTCCGAGCAGCGCGTCGATACCGACCTTGCTACCGATACCACGGCCGTCGTGCCGCGCCGTGTCTCCCCCGACGCAGCGGAAATCGCGCCCACCCTGCGCCCCGTTGGATCCTCTGCCGAGAATTTGCGCCCGCAGACCCCTCCGCCGCTGGTCCTGAATGACACCCACGCCTTGACGGATCAAGAGATCGATGTGGAGGCCCTCGAAGAGGCCCGCCCTGCGCCGCGCAAGATGGTCAGTTCGCTGGCCAATCTTGCTCAGCGCGCTAGTCAGATCGCGGCGGGCCTAACCCGCACCCCGCCAACCGCGCGTGTGCCCAAACCGACTGCGGTGGAAGAGCCCGAACTTGATGACGATATCGCGCTGGACACCGGTGAACCCGCCGATGCTCCTGCAGGTGAAACCACGACGACGCCGACCGCAGCGACGGTCGAGGACGAGGCATGGTCTGACACAGAAGATGACGACCTGGATCCGATCGAAGCCCTCGAAAAGCAGTTGGCGCGCGAAATGGACGAAGATCGCCCCGCAGCGTCAGCCGACTCCATCGAAGCCGATGAAGAAATCGACCATTTCGCCGCTTTCGCCGACAGTCTCGCCTCCTCTGAAGCGACGGAGATCGAGGAAGTTGTCGAAATGGGAGCGGAGTATCTGAGCAAAACTGTCGGTATGACGGAATTCAAGCGGATGCAACTGCTCCGGCTGGTGCGTGTCGCGACAGACGGCTCCATCTCACGCGATGAAGCGATTCGCGCGGTCGAGACTTTGACCGATGATGGTGTGTTGGTCGCCCTTGGCGGCAATCAGTACCGGATGGGTCGCGGCCTGTAGGTTCGTCGCTATCGAAGCATGAAAAATGGGGTGCTTCGGCGCCCCTGACCTATGCCTTGCGGTCCGCATCAGGGTCCGCTTGCCCCACCCCCATGAAGACAGCCTTCAAAGGGAATGCCCAAAACAGGCTCAACGCCAGGCACACGCCCATCTGAACCCATATCGACCAGGCCTCCAGCAGGCTCAGGACGTACCAGACAAGCGCAATATAGACCGGCAGTCCGATTACGAGGATGAAGAGCGACCAACGCCGCCGGGCCTTGTAGCTGAGTGCCATGTTGCTCTCTCTTTCAATCCTCGAACGGGTCGGTAACGAGGATCGTATCCTCCCGTTCGGGAGATGTTGAGAGTAGTGCCACCGGACATTGGATCAACTCTTCGATACGGCGAACGTATTTGATCGCTTCGCCGGGCAGATCGGCCCAAGACCGTGCCCCGGCGGTGGATTGCGACCACCCGGACATGGTCTCGTAGATCGGAATGCAGCGCGGTTGCAGGTCGGAGGCGAAGGGAAGGTAGTCGATGATCTGGCCGTCCAGTTGATATCCGGTACAGATCTTCAATTCGTCGAACCCATCCAGAACGTCCAGTTTTGTCAACGCGATGCCATTGACGCCTGAGGTTGCGCAGGTCTGGCGCACAAGGGCGGCGTCGAACCAGCCGCAGCGGCGTTTGCGGCCCGTAGTGGTTCCGAATTCGTGGCCACGCTCGCCCAGCCGAAAACCGTCGGCATCGTTCAACTCAGTCGGGAAAGGGCCTTCGCCCACACGTGTGGTGTATGCCTTGACGATCCCGAGCACGAAGTCGATCGCGCCCGGCCCCAGGCCCACGCCGGTCGCTGCCTGTCCGGCAATCACGTTGGATGATGTGACGAAGGGGTAGGTCCCGAAATCGATGTCGAGCAGCGCGCCCTGCGCGCCCTCAAAAAGGATCCGCGCGCCCGAGCGGCGCTTTTCGTTCATGACCTTCCACACCGGCGCCGCATAGGGTAAAATCAAGGGTGCGATTTCGAGCAGCGCTGCGATGAGCCCGTCGCGGTCCAACGGTTCAAGGCCGAGGCCTCGACGCAGCGCGTCATGATGGACCA
>CAZTUG010000004.1:0-86582 GCA_964615955.1 uncultured Roseicyclus sp. | reverse complement strand
GAATCCTCTCAGCCCGACCAGTATCTCCCGACGTCGCTGATGCCCCGCCTGCGGGCCACAACCTTGCCCTTGGGTCCGCGCGGCAAATGCGTCTAGGGTTGCGCGACCCATAATGCGACGGAATTCCATGGCCAAGGACGACCCGATCATCCACCCCGTGATCCTCTGCGGCGGGTCCGGCACACGGCTCTGGCCCCTGTCGCGCAAGAGTTATCCCAAGCAGTTCTCGGCCCTGTCCGGCGATCAGACCCTGTTCCAGACCTGTGCCGCCCGCTTCGATGCACCCGGCTTCGCGGCGCCCCTCGTCGTCACCGGCGATCCGTTCCGCTTCATCGTGACCGATCAACTGGCCGAGGCCGGGATCACCCCCGACGCCATCCTGATCGAACCCGAGGCGCGCAATACCGCCCCCGCGATCCTTGCCGCCGCGCTCTGGCTGCATGCCCGCGCCCCCGGCGCGTTGATGCTTGTCGCCCCCTCCGACCATGCCCTGCCCGATGCCGCCGGGTTCCGGCAAGCCGTCCTCGATGCGTCCGCTGCCGCCCTGGCGGGCCAGATCGTCACCTTCGGCGTCACCCCGACGCGGCCCGAAACCGGTTATGGCTATCTGGAACCCGCAAGCCCCCCCGCCAACCCGCCCGATGCCCGCCCCGTCGCCCTGAAACGCTTCGTCGAGAAGCCGGCCTTGCCCGAGGCCGAAAGGATGCTGGCCAAGGGCTATCTCTGGAACGCCGGTGTCTTCCTTTGCACGGCCGCCACGATGATCGACGCGGTCGAAGCCCACGCGCCCGACCTGTTGGCGCCCGTCCGCCAGGCCGTGGACGAGATCGCCCCCGACCTCGCCTTCCACCGCCTCGGGCCCGCGGCCTGGGCGCGCGCGCCCGCCCAATCCATCGACTACGCGGTGATGGAGAAGGCCGCGAACCTGTCCGTCATGCCCTATGGCGGCAACTGGTCCGACCTTGGCGAATGGAACGCCGTCTGGCGCACGGGTCCGGCGGACGCCGATGGCAACGTCATCAGCGCCAATGCCCATGCCATTGCCTGCGAGAACTCGCTGCTGCGCTCCGAAACGCCCGGCACCGCCCTTGTCGGGCTTGGCCTGACCGATATCGTCGCCATCGCCATGCCCGATGCGGTCCTCGTCGCCCACCGCGGGGCCACGCAGGACGTGTCCCGCGCCGTTGCCGTTCTGAAACAGTCTCGAACCCCGCAGGCAGAGACGTTTCGCACCGAGCATCGCCCTTGGGGCTACTATGAAACCCTCGCCCTCGGTCCGCGCTTCCAGGTCAAGCGGATCGTGGTGCATCCGGGCGGAACGCTCAGCTTGCAATCGCATCACCACCGCGCCGAACACTGGGTCGTGGTGCAGGGGACCGCGCGCGTGACCGTCGGTGAAACCGTCCGGCTGGTCTCCGAGAACGAATCGATCTACGTGCCGCTGGGCGCGCAGCACCGGCTGGAAAATCCCGGCAAGTTCGACATGACCCTGATCGAGGTGCAGACCGGCGCCTATCTGGGGGAGGACGACATCGTGCGGTATGAAGATGTCTATTCCCGCAGCTGACCCCCCTGGCCCCCCCCTGACCCCACGCGAAAGTCCACCCGTGCACCCGCTCCTGACCGCCGATACCGTTGCCGAGTTCCAGACCAAGGGCGTCACCGTGGTGCTTGGCCTCCTTGCCGGGCATGTGGACGCGATCCGCGACGGCATCGCCCGCAACATGGCCGAACCGGGGCCTTACGCCGCCGAAAACCTCAAACCGGGCGACGCGGGGCGCTTTTTCGGCGATTATTGCAACGATGCGCGCTACGTGGACCGCCCCGGACCCACCTCGCCACCATTTCCGGGCCATGGCATGCGCCCCGGCGACCGCCTGCGCGAAGACTGGTTCCCGGTGGTGTTCAGACGGGCTTGAGCCGCGTCGCCAACCCGCTCGACGCCACCAGCATCACCGCCGCCGTTCCAAGGCAGGCCGGCAATCCGCCAAGCTGGTAGCTTAGGCCCGACAGAAGCGTGCCGATCAGCCGCCCGGCGGCATTTGCCATGTAGTAGAACCCCACATCCATCGTCACCCGCTCGGCCTTGGTGAAGGCCAGGATCAGGTAGGAATGCAGCGCCGAATTCACCGCGAAGACAGCCCCGAACACCAGCAGTCCCACCACGATCGCGGCCGTCAGTCCCGGCGCGGGCGCACCGCTGGCCCAGACCAGCATCGCAAGGGCGGCCGGCACCACGCTCAAGCCCCCGGCCCAAAGCTTCGCCGCGCCGATCAGTTCTTCCTCGGGCCGCGTGGCGGCGCGCAACAGCCTCGGCGCGCTGGCCTGCACCGCGCCGTACAGGATGATCCACACCGCCATGAAAGTGCCGATCAGGAAGAACGCCGCGCGGTTACCGGCCTCGGACCCGTCCGACAGCACGGCGTAGAAATAGATCGGGATACCGACCACGAACCACACGTCCCGCGCGCCGAACAGGAACACGCGCGCGGCACTCAGCCAGTTGACATTGGCGCTGTCCGAAAACACCTCGCGAAACTTCGCGCCCTTCCGCCCCGCAGGCAGGCCCCCCGGCATCCGCAGGACCACCGCGATCAGCACCACCGCCAGCAACCCCGCCATGCCCAGCACCGACGGCACGAACCCCGCCAGCCCCAGCGCCGCGGCCCCCAGCAGGAACCCCAGCCCCTTCACCGCGTTCTTCGATCCCGTCAGGATCGCGACCCAGCGGAACAACCCACCCTGCCCCTTCGGCGCCAGCAGCTTCACCGCCGATTTCGACGACATCTTCGCCAGGTCCTTCGCCACGCCCGACAGGCCCTGCACGCACATCACGAACACCACCGAGACCGTGATGCTCCACCCCGGGTCCAGCAGCGCCAGCGCCAGAAGCGCCCCGATCTGCAACCCAAGGCCCGCATAGAGCGTCGAGGTCAGCCCGAACCGCGCCGCGATCCAGCCCGCGCTCAGGTTGGTGACGATCCCCGCCACTTCGTAGAGGATGAACAGATAGGCCAGCTGCACCGGCGAAAAGCCCAGCATGTGGAAATGCAGCAGCACCAGCATCCGCAGCGCGCCGTCCGTCAGCATGAAGGCCCAATAGGCCGCCGTCACCACGATATAGGCCGACAGGCCCTCAGGCCGGGTGGCGGCGTCGCTCACGGTGCGGCACCGACCATCAGCGCCACATCGACCAGCCGGTGCGCATAGCCCATCTCGTTGTCATACCAGGCGTAGATCTTCACCTGCGTGCCGTTGATGACCATGGTGGACGGCGCATCGACGATGCTCGACCGTGGGTCATTGGTGTAATCGGCGCTCACCAGGGGGCGTGTTTCATAGCCTAATATGCCTTTCAGAGACGAATCCGAGGCGACACGAAACATCTCGTTCACCTCCTCCGCCGTCGTCGGACGATCCACCTCGAACACGCAATCGGTCAGCGAGGCGTTCAACAGCGGCACGCGCACCGCGTGGCCGTTCAACCGCCCCGTCAGCTCCGGATAGATCAGCGTGATCGCCGTGGCCGAACCGGTCGTGGTCGGGATCAGCGAGTTGAGCGCCGAACGGGCCCGGCGCAGGTCCTTGGCGGGCCGGTCCACGATGGTCTGCGTGTTGGTGACGTCATGAATCGTCGTGATCGAGCCGTGCTTGATCCCGAGGCCCTCGTGGATCACCTTCACCACCGGCGCGAGGCAATTCGTCGTGCAGGACGCCGCCGTCACGATCCGGTGCCGGTCCGTGTCATAGGTATCGTGATTCACACCCATGACGATATTCGCCGCCCCGCCGTCCTTTACCGGGGCCGACACGACCACCCGTTTCACGCCCGCGGCGAAATAGGGCGCCAGCTTCGCGGCCGTCTTGAAGGCGCCGGTGCAGTCGATCACCACATCGACGCCATCAAGCGGCAACCGGGCCGGATCGCGCTCGTTGAAGATCGGCAGGCGCGTCCCGTCGATGGTGATCGCGCCGTCTTCCACCCCGAAGGCAGCGGGCCAGCGCCCGTGCACGGTGTCGAATTCCAGCAGATGCGCATGCATCTCCGCATCGCCGACCGCGTCGTTGATCCACGCGATCCGCGCGCCCCTCTCAAGCAGCGGCCGCAGGGCCAGTTTGCCGATCCGGCCAAGCCCGTTGAGGGCATAAACGGTCACGCCGTGCCCCGCGCGATGTCATCGACAGCGTTCTTGAGAGAGATCCGGTCCAGCGTCTCGATCGGCAGGGCGATGAACGCCTCGATCCGGTTGCGCAACATGCCATAGGCTTTCTGGAACGCCAGCATCCGCTCGGCCTCCGTGCCTTGGGCCTTGACCGGGTCCGGCGTGCTCCAATGGCCCGTCACCGGCTGGCCCAGCCAGGGCGGGCATGCCTCGTTCGCGGCGCGGTCGCAGACCGTGAACACGAAATCCAGCGGTTCCACATCCGGGCCCTGAAACTCCGAGACATGCTTGGCCCGCAGGCCGGCGACGTCATGGCCCTTGTTCTCCAGCATCGACACCGCAAGCGGGTTCAATTGCGACGCGGGGTTGGTTCCGGCGGAATGAACCTCGAAACGATCCCCGCCCAACTGGCGCAGAACGGTTTCCGCGAAGATCGACCGGGCCGAGTTCCCGGTGCACACAAACAAGACACGATAGGGCATATCAGGCTCTTTCTTGAGGGTTCGAAGATTGTCCAGGCTCAGGCACAAGTCGGGGCGGCCCTGGCAGCACTCCTTCAGGAAGCCGTCCAGAAGTTCGCCCAGGCCCGAGGGTTTGGCGCCATAGCGCAACGAGGTTCCGACACGCCGCTGGGTGATCATGCCCGCTGCCATCAGCGTGCCCAGATAGGGCGACAGCGTGTTGGCCTTCATGTCCAGCGCCTCGGCCACCTCGCCCGCCGGAACCTCGTCGGGATACCGGCGCAGAAGCAGACGCAGAACGGACAGGCGCTGCGGATGGGCAAGGGCGGCGAATCGATTTGCATAGTCTATTTCCATAGTTCAGGAATTACGGAACAAGCGACAGAACTCAAGTGAAGCTTTGATGACGCAGCCCCCCGGCGCGCCATCCGCTTGCATTCCGGCGCAATTCCGACAAAAACGCCAAGGATCATGGCCCGCCCGTTCCGCATCCCCTCGCCGCTCCGCCTCGGCACGCTTGCATGGCTTGCCGCCGGCCTTTGCCTGCTGCCCATGGTGGCTGTCGCCATCGCCGCCGCGACCGGCGGGGTGGAAACCTTCCTGCGCCTCGCCCAAACCGTCCTGCCGCGCTTCGCGGGCACCACGATTCTGCTGATCGCGCTGGTCGGAACCGGCACCGCGATCATCGGCACCGGCGCGGCCTGGCTTGTCACCGCCACCCGCTTTCCCGGCCACCGCGTCCTGGAAATCGCGCTGGCCCTGCCACTGGCCTTCCCGGCCTATGTGTTGGCCTATGCCTATACCGACCTGCTGGATCATCCCGGCCTCGTGCAAAGCACCCTGCGCGATCTGACGGGCTGGGGGCCGCGCGATTACTGGTTTCCGGAAATCCGGTCCCTTGGCGGCGCTGCCGCGATGCTGACGCTGGTGCTTTACCCTTACGTCTACCTGCTGACCCGCGCCGCCTTCCTGCAACAAAGCGCCACCGCCTATATTGCCGCGCGCACGCTGGGCTCCGGGCCGTGGCAGGCCTTCGCCCGTGTCGGCCTGCCCATCGCGCGCCCCGCCATCGCGGGCGGCGTGTTGCTCGCCCTGATGGAGACCCTGGCCGATTTCGGCACCGTGGCCTATTTCGGGGTGCAGACCTTCGCCACCGGCATCTACCAGGCATGGTATTCCTTCTTCGATCGCGGCGGCGCGGCGCAACTGGCGCTGTGCCTGCTGATCCTGGCGCTTGTCCTCGCCGGGCTGGAGCGGCGCCAACGCCGCAACCAGCGCCAGCACGGCGCCGGCCGCCGATTCGAGGCGATGCAGATCACCGACCTGACCGGTTGGCGCGCCACCGGGGCGATCCTCTTCTGCGGCCTGCCCGTGGCGCTGGGCTTCGTGCTGCCGGTGATCCTGCTGATCAGCCTTGGCTGGGACAATTTCGACAACCTCCTGACCGACCGTTACCTGCGCTTCGTGCGCAATTCCGTGGCCCTCGCCGCCATTGCGGCCGGCATCACCGTGACCTTCGCCGTCCTGCTGGGGTTCAACGCACGGCTCCACCCGACGCGGGCCGCGACGGCGGCGGTGCGGGTCGCGGGCCTTGGCTACGCGGTGCCGGGCGGCGTGATCGCCGTGGGCCTGCTGGTGCCCTTCGCCGCCTTCGACAATGCGCTCGATGCGGTCATGGAGGCGCGCTTCGGCTTCAACACCGGCCTGCTCATCACCGGCTCCGTCTGGCTGCTGATCGCGGCCTATGTCGTGCGCTTCATGGCCGCCGCCCTAAGTGCCTATGATGCCGGCTTGAGCACCATCAACCCGAATATGGACGCCGTCGCGCGGACGCTGGGGCGCACGCCACGCGGCATGCTCAGCGGCATCCACCTGCCGATCCTGCGCCCGTCGATCCTGACCGGCCTGCTGATCGTCTTCGTGGACGTGATGAAGGAATTGCCCGCCACGCTCATCATGCGACCGTTCAATTTCGATACCCTGGCGGTGCAGGCCCACCGCCTCGCCTCCGATGAACGGCTGTCCGAAGCGGCGGTGCCCTCGCTGGTCATCGCCGCTGTCGGCCTGCTGCCGGTGATTCTGCTGTGCCTCAGCCTCGGCAATGGCCGCACCGCCCGGCGCTTCGTGCCGGAACCAGAGACCGCCTGAACGGTGGGCCGCAGGGCGGGGTTTACCCCGCCGCTGCCGGCGGACGGCGGGGTGAACCCCGCCCTACATCATCTCTCGCACGTCGGTGAGCCGTCCGGTGATCGCCGCCGCCGCCGCCATCGCGGGCGACATCAGGTGCGTGCGACCACCACGCCCCTGACGCCCCTCGAAGTTGCGGTTCGACGTCGCGGCACAGCGCTCGCCCGGGGCCAGCTGGTCGGGGTTCATCGCCAGGCACATGGAACAGCCCGCCAGCCGCCATTCGAAGCCCGCGTCGATGAAGATCTGCGCCAGCCCCTCTTCCTCGGCCTGCGCCCGCACCAGGCCGCTTCCCGGCACGACCATCGCGCGCAGCCCGTCCTTCTTCTTCTTGCCCTTCAGGATCTCGGCGGCGGCGCGCAGATCCTCGATCCGGCCATTGGTGCACGATCCGATGAACACCGTGTCGATCTCCACGTCCTGCAACCGCGTTCCCGGCGTCAGCCCCATGTAATCCAGCGAGCGTTGCGCCGCGCCGACCTTGCCGCCGGTGAACGTGTCGGCGGCGGGGACGGTTGCGGTGATCGGCAGCACATCCTCGGGCGAGGTGCCCCATGTGACCACCGGCGCGATATCCTCGCCCCGGATCGTCACGACCTTGTCCCACTGGGCGTCATCGTCCGAGAACAGCGTCTTCCACCAGGTCAGCGCGGCCTCCCACTGGGCGCCCTTGGGCGCGTGCGGACGGCCTTGCACATAGGCGAATGTCTTCTCGTCCGGCGCGATCAGGCCCGCCCGCGCGCCGCCTTCGATCGCCATGTTGCACACCGTCATCCGGCCTTCCATCGACAGGGCGCGGATCGCTTCTCCGCAATACTCGATGACATGGCCGGTGCCGCCCGCCGTCCCGGTCTTGCCGATCACCGACAGGGTGATGTCCTTGGCGGTCACGCCCGGCGGCAGCGTGCCGGTGATCTCCACCTTCATGTTCTTCGCCTTGCGCTGGATCAGCGTCTGGGTGGCCAGCACATGCTCCACCTCCGAGGTGCCGATGCCGTGCGCCAGCGCGCCGAACGCGCCATGGGTGGCGGTGTGGCTGTCGCCGCAAACCACCGTCATGCCCGGCAGGGTCCAGCCCTGTTCCGGCCCGACGATATGCACGATCCCTTGGCGGACATCGGACACGGGGTAATAGTGAATCCCGAAATCCCTGGCGTTCCGGTCCAGCGCCGCGACCTGGATGGCGCTGTCCTCGGTCATGTTCTTCGGGTCGTCGCGCCCCTCGGTCGTGGGCACGTTGTGATCCGGCACCGCGATGGTCTTGTCGGGCGCATGAACCGTGCGGCCCGCCATGCGCAGCCCCTCGAAGGCCTGCGGGCTGGTGACTTCGTGCACCAGGTGGCGGTCGATATAAAGCAGGCTGGTGCCGTCCTGGGCCTCGTGGGCCAGGTGGGCGTCCCAGATCTTGTCGTAAAGCGTCTTGCCGGTCATGGAAGGGGTCCTGTCGGGCGAAAGGGGGTGGGGCTGGTCGATGGCGACGGCGGGGGCGTCACGCTCTCATAGCCCGCCAAGGCGCGATCTGCGCGCGCCGTGGAAACGCCACGGCAGGCGGGCGCGGTCGCCGATATCGAAGAAACGGGTCATGGAGGGTGGAATTACACCCGCAGCGGCGGGTTGCCAAGGTCACGTCTTGCGGGCGGTCGCGCGCGGCGGGTAGGCTTGGGTATCCGCGCGAAAGGATGGGGATGGACCCGGACGACCCAACAGCCGACATCCCGTCCCCCGACCTCCCGACCGAGGCCGATGCCTTCGATGCCGCCATCGGCGAGATCACGGGTCTGATCGGCCAGGCAGAGACCTTCCTGACCTCCCTCCTGCGTCCGTGGAACGCCTACCAGGTCGGCATCGCCGTCGCGGTCCTGCTGGCCGCCTACCTGCTCAAGCGCCTGTTCGGCCCGCGCATCCGGGCGTGGATGGCCTCGCGCAAGGACTGGCCCACATGGCGCATGCGGATCCTCGTGGTGATCCACCGCCGCCTGTTCATGATCTTCTTCGTGCTGCTGATCTGGACCGTCTTCTTTGTGATGCGCGAGGTCACATGGCCCTCGCGCAGCTTCCTTCTGGCGATCGTCGCCGAACTTGCGACCGCCTGGCTGTTCGTCGTCTTCGCCACCCGCCTGATCCGATCGCCCCTTCTGCGCGGGATCGTGCGCTATGGCGCATGGACCTACGTGACACTGGCGATCCTCAACCTGCGGGACGAGGCCGCCGTGGTTCTCGACAGCGTCGGCTTCAACCTTGGCGATGCGCGCCTGTCCCTGCTGACGCTGCTTCAGGCCGTCGCGGTCGTGGCGGCGCTGATCGTCATCGCCCGTTTCCTGACCAGCACCGCCACCGGCCGGATCCAGAAGAACGAGGAAATGTCGCCCTCCATGCAGGTGCTGGCGGTCAAGTTCCTGCAAGTCGCCTTCTACGGCATCGCGATCTATGTCGGGCTGCGCGCCACCGGCATCGACCTGACGGGGCTGGCCGTGCTGTCCGGGGCCATCGGCGTCGGCCTCGGCTTCGGCCTGCAAAAGGTGGTCTCGAACCTCGTGTCCGGCGTCATCATCCTGCTCGACAAGTCGATCAAGCCCGGCGACGTGATCTCGCTTGGGGAAACCTTCGGCTGGATCAACTCGCTCGGCGCGCGCTACGTCAGCGTCATCACCCGCGACGGCAAGGAATACCTGATCCCGAACGAGGACCTGATCACCAATCAGGTGGTCAACTGGTCCCATTCCAACGAATTCGTGCGCCTCGACATCTTTTTCGGCACCGCCTATGCCGACGATCCCCACATCGTCCGGCGTCTGGCGATCGAGGCCGCATCGGGCGTGGACCGTGTGCTCGCGTCGCGCCCGCCGGTGTGCCACATCGTCGGCTTCGGGGACTCGTCGGTCGATTACATCCTGCGCTTCTGGATCCGCGATCCCACCGGCGGGCTGACCAATATCCGCGGCAATGTCTACCTGGCGCTATGGGATACGTTCAAGGCGAACGGCATTTCCATCCCGTTCCCGCAGCGCGAGGTCCGGATGCTTGAAGACAGACCCGAACCGGCAGGTTAGAGACTTTTCGTGGTCGACAACATCGTCGGATCCAGCTTCAGCTCGATGATATGCAAGCCCCCCGTCAGCGCCTGCGCGTAGGCCTGCGCGAGCTGCGCGTTCGCGGTCACCACATGCCCCGTCCCGCCATAGGCGCGGGCCAGCGCGGCATAATCGGGGTTGAACAGATCCGTCCCCGACACGCGGCCGGGATACTGCTTCTCCTGGTGCATGCGGATCGTCCCGTAGCGCCCGTTATTGGCCACGATCACGGTGATATCCGCCCCGTATTGCCGCGCCGTCGACAGCTCCTGAATCGTCATCTGGAGACAGCCGTCCCCCGCAAGGCAGATCACCGGCTGATCCGGGTTCTGCAGCTTCGCTGAAATCGCGGCGGGCAGGCCGTAACCCATGGAGCCCGAGGTCGGCGCCACCTGCGTCCCGAAGCGCCGGAACCGGTAATAGCGATGCAGGAAGGCGGCGTAATTCCCGGCGCCGTTGGTGATGATCGTGTCGGGGCTCGCATTGTCGCGCAGCCAGCCGATCACCGCCTCCATCTGCACGTCGCCCGGCGTGGGCTGCGGCACCTGCCACGCCTCAAACTCCGCCCGTGCCTCCGACGCGCCCCGATCCGCAGCCGTGGGGGGCAGCATTTCGGACAATTGATATAGCATTGATCCAGGGGAGCCGGTCACCGCGAAGGTCGCCGGGTAGGTCTTGCTGGCCGCCTCTGCCTCGGGCGTCACCTGCAGGATGGTCGGCGGATCGGCGGGATCGAGCAGGGTGAAATCGGCGGTGGTGATGTCGTTCAACTCCGCCCCCAGCAGCAGGATGCAATCCGACTGCGACAGCCGTTTGCCCAAGGCCGGGTTCGCGCCCACGCCCAGATCGCCCGCGTAATTGGGGTGATCGTTGTCGATGTAATGCTGGCGGCGGAACGTCACGGCAATCGGCGCGCCCAACCGCTCTGCCAGCGCCTCCGCGCCCTGCCGGTCGGTGTCGGACCATTGCGATCCGCCGCACAGGATCAACGGGCGCTTGGCCAGCTTCAACGCCTCGGCAAAGGGCGCCAGATCGTCGGGGTTCACGCTGGCCGTTGCCCGTGCACCGGGGCGGGTCATCGGCGCGTCGGCCATCGCCGACAGGATATCCTCGGGCAGGGCCAGCACCACCGGGCCGGGCCGTCCCGCCTGCGCCACGGCAAAGGCGCGGTCGATATATTCGGCCAGCCGGTCGGTGCGCTCCACCTCGGCCACCCATTTCACGAGCGGGCCGAAAAATGCCCGGTAATCAACCTCCTGAAACACGCCCCGGTCGCGGTGCTTCAACGGCACCTGGCCCACGAAACAGACCATCGGCGTCGCGTCATGCATGGCGATATGCAGCCCCGCGCTGGCATTCGTCGCCCCCGGCCCGCGCGTCACGAACAGCACGCCGGGCTGGCCCGTCATCTTGCCATGGGCCTCCGCCATCATCGCGGCGCCGCCTTCCTGGCGGCAGACGATATTGGCGATGTCGTGGTCGTAAAGCCCGTCCAGCGCCGCCAGAAAGCTTTCCCCCGGCACCGAGAACACGCGCGCCACCCCATGCAGGGCCAGCCGATCCGCCAGTATCTTCCCACCATGTTGCCTGGTCATGCATCGCCCTCCGTTGCGCCGGAATCTTGGCGCTGCCGCCGCGCGATGTCCAGAACCCGCGCCGTCAAAGGCTCGCCTCCGGGCGGAACTCGGGCGGGATCGTATCCACGCCCTCCAGGATCAGGTCGGCAAGCATCCGCGCCATCACAGGCGCCATGGCAAGGCCGATCTTGAAGCCCCCATTGGCGATATAGGCACCCGGTCGCGTCGGATGCGGCCCCACCATCGGCGCCCGGCTGCGCGCGCGGGGGCGCAGACCGGCCCAACGCTCGATCACCGGCGCATCGGCCAGCGCGGGGACAACGGCCCGCGCCGCCGCGATCAGCGGATCAAGCTGCGCATCGGTGCCGGTCGCGTCCGCGAAGTCACGCTCGGTGGTCGAGCCGATCGCCACCGTGCCGTCGCCATGGGGGACGATATGCAGCCCCTCGGCAAAGACCTGCGGCGCGTCCCGCAGATCGCAGCGCAACAGCGCCGCCTGCCCCTTGATCGGTGCGCCAACCGGCTTGCCCAGCGTCGCCGAGATCCCTGCCAGGTCCGCCGCGCCCGTCGCCCAGACCTCGATGCCCGCGCGCGGCCGTATGCACAGGGTGTGTACAGGGTGTGTACGGATTGCACAGGCCAAGGCAGCGCAGGCTTGGCGGGGATGAAGGCGCGCGGTCAAGGTGTCGTGGACGACCAGCCCGGTGGGGCTTCGCACCCCCGTTCCGGCCTCGTCCGCCGGGATAACGCGCCAAAGGTAGCGGGCCTGCCAGTGCTCTCCCGCAGTCTCGGCCCGGCCGCGCGCCAGGGCGACCGAGGCCGCGTCCATCAGCGGTTGGATGCGCCCCGTGCGGGCATATCCGGGATCGCGGCCACTGGCCTCCGCAATGCTCGCCCACAGCGCTTCGGCCTCGTCCAGCGCTTTGAATTGCATGGCTTTCTTTGCGTTCCAGTTCTCCGGGACATGGGGCGCCAAGGCCCCCACGAAGCCGCCCGACGCCCCCGCGCCAACGCCGCCCGGATCGACGACCTGCACCGTTGCACCGCGCCGCTCCATCTCCCAGGCCAGCATCAACCCGGTAATTCCAGCGCCGTGGATCGTGATATCGGGCATTGCAACTCCGCTAGGCTTGGCAGAACGTCCGCACGCAACGTGATAAGGCGCTCCATGGGCAAGGACCAGCACAGGATCGAATGGCGGGACGGCGTTCCCGTCTCGACCCAGTTCAACGATCCGTTCTATTCTCTCGACAACGGCCTGAACGAAACCCGCTATGTTTTTCTTGATGGAAATCAACTGCCTGCCCGGTTCCATGATGGCTTTCACCTGGCCGAGCTGGGGTTCGGCACGGGCCTGAATTTCCTTGCCGCACTGCACTCCTTTCGGCAATCGGGCTGTGGAGGCCGCCTGCATTTCACCTCGTTCGAAGCCTTCCCGCTGGCCGAGGCGGACATGCGCACCGCGTTGCAGCCCTATCCGGACCTGCCGACCGAGGCGCTGTTTGCCCGCAACGGCGGCGACTACGTGCTGACCGTTGTGGAGGGCGATGTCCGCGACACGCTGCCGAACTGGCAAGGCCTTGCAGACGCATGGTTTCTGGACGGTTTCGCACCCGCCAAGAACCCCGGGATGTGGGGCCCGGACGTGTTGGACGCGGTCGCCCGCCACACCGCGCCCGGCGGAACCTTCGCCACTTATACCGCCGTCGGCCATGTGCGCCGCGCGCTGGCCTCCGCCGGGTTCGACGTCCAGCGTATTCAGGGCTTTGGCCGGAAGCGCCACATGACCAAGGGTCGTCTGGCATGACCGACAATCCCCGCCTCGGCATTTACCTGATGGTTGCCACGACCTTCGTCTTCGCCATGCAGGACGGCATCAGCCGCCACCTTGCGGGGGAATACAACGTCTTCATGGTGGTGATGATCCGCTATTGGTTCTTCGCGGCCTTCGTCATCACCGTCGCGTCGCGGCAGGCGGGCGGCATCCGCGCCGCCGCCCGGACGGAACAGCCTGTGCTTCAGGCCGTCCGCGGCCTGTTGCTGGCGACCGAGATCTGCGTGATGGTCGCCGCTTTCATCCTGTTGGGGCTGGTCGAATCCCATGCCATCTTCGCCTGCTATCCGCTTCTGGTAGCGGCCCTTTCCGGACCGATCCTGGGCGAGAAAGTGGGCTGGCGGCGTTGGACCGCGATCGGAATCGGGTTCGTCGGCATCCTTGTGATCCTGCGACCGGGCGTCACGGTCTTCTCGATCGAGGCGTTGGTGCCGCTGTGCTCCGCCACAATGTTCGCGCTTTACAACCTGTTGACCCGCTATGCGGCCCGCAAGGACCGGGCGGCCACCAGCTTCTTCTGGACCGGCACGACGGGCGCGGTCGTCATGACCTGTGTCGGCATCTGGTTCTGGGAACCGATGACGCCCCCGGACTGGGCGTGGATGGCGCTTTTGTGCGTGACCGGCGCAACCGGCCATTTCCTGCTGATCAAGACCTACGAAGTGGCCGAGGCATCGGCGGTGCAGCCCTTCGCCTACCTGCAACTTGTCTTCGCCTCGCTCCTCGGGTTGATCGTGTTCGGCGAAAGCCTGGCCACGAATGTCCTGATCGGCGGCGCGATTGTCGTGTCGGCGGGGCTGTTCACCCTGTGGCGCGCACGGACAAAGGCGCTGGCCTGATCATTCGGCCGGCGTGGCGTGGTCCTGCGCTTTCAACTGGCTCAGGACAGACAACAAAGGATCGCCCCAGGTGCCACGATCCGGCGCGGGATGGGCGGCGGCGCTGACAAGGAACGCGGTTTCCGGCAGGGAGCGCGCGTAGACGACCGGGCTTTCCGGCGTCACGCTGATCCATCCGGCGCGCAGGATCGATAGACCCAGAAGCCGCAACTTGTGACCGCCAGTGGTCGTGGCGCGGCCGGTCATGCTGTCGTGGTTCATACGGGCAAGCTTGCCGCCGATGGCGTCATAGCAATGGCGCGCGGCGAAGATTCCGGGGCGGGCGGAAAGGGGCAGCCGCGCAATCCCGGGCTCTGATCGCAGGTAAAGGCGATTGGCCTCGCCCAGCAGGCGCTTCGTCATCTGCTTCAAAGCGGCGGAGGGAGCGGCATTTGCGAAGATCCCCTCGGCGGTGAGGCCGAATTCCTCCAGCCAATCGGTCGGCAGATACATTCGACCCTGTCGCGCATCTTCCCCAACGTCGCGGGCGATATTGGTCAACTGCATGGCGACGCCAAGGTCGCAGGCGCGCGCAAGGGCGTGTTCGTCCCGCACGCGCATCAGCACGCACATCATTGCCCCAACGGCCGCAGCGACGCGGGCCGAATAGCCGCGGAGATCGGACAGCGACGCATACCGCCGCCCGATGCCGTCCCATGCCAACCCCTCCAGCAAGGCCTCGGGCAAAGCTCTGGGCATGTCGAATTCTTCGATCATGGCGGTGAAGGCGCGGTCAGTCGGCGCGTTGCGGGGACGACCCCGATAGGCCGCGTCGAGCCTGTCGGAAAGGGCGAGAACGGCGGCCGGTTTGTCGTGGCCGAAGTCAACCTCGTCATCGGCAAGGCGACAGAACGCATAAAGCGCCAAGGCGGGATCGCGCACCGAGGACGGCAGAAGTTTGGACGCCGCGTGGAAGGAATAGGACCCTTCGCGGATCGCGGCCTTGCAGTGGTTCAGGTCGGACGGGTCGATCATGCGGTCACTCCGCGGCCAGCCGTTGATGCGGTTGCGTGGCAACCGGGCGCGGAGCATCGGGAACCAGCTTGGTCAGCACCTCAGACGATGTCACGACACTCGGGATACCCGCGCCCGGATGGGTCCCGGCACCGACAAGGTAAAGCCCCGCGATCTCCTCCGAGATGTTGTGCGGCCGGAACCAGGCGGATTGGAAGATCCGCGGCTCCAGCGAAAAACCCGCGCCGTGGGGCGACAGGTAGCGCGTTTCGAACGTCCTGGGCGTGAAGATATGCGACGCGCTCAGGTGATCCTCGAACCCCGGCAGCAGGTGATCATCGAGAACCCTGGCAAGCTTCGCGCGGTAGATTTCCGTCATCGCGTCCCAATCGACGGACGGGCCGTGAAGGTTGGGAACCGGCGACAGGGCATAGAAGGTGTCATCACCTGCGGGCGCGGCGCTGGGGTCGGTGACGGAAGGCCGGTGGAGGTAGATAGACATGTCATCAGCCAGCTTGCGGCGAATGAAGATGTCGTCGAGCAAACCGTTGTAACGCGGCCCGTTCAGGATCGTGTGGTGACCCACATCGCCCCACATCCCGGCCGTTCCCTTCGTGCCGAAATACCAGACGAACAGCCCCATGGACCAACGCGACCGGTTCAGGCGCCGGGGCGTCCAGCGGCGTTTGGCATGTTTCGACAGCAGTTTCTCGTAGGTCGTGCCAGGATCGGCGTTGGAGACGACGATGTCGGACGCGATCGCTTCCCCAGCTGCCGTTACGATCCCGCTGGTTCGATCCTGTTCGACACAGATCTCGGTCACCTCCGTGTCCATCCGGACCTCTCCGCCTTGGTCCTCGATCACGTGGACCATGGCGTCCGCCATCGCCTGCACCCCACCCATCGCGTAATGGACGCCGAATTCCTTCTCCAGGTGGCTGACGAGGATATACATGCTTGTCACGCGCGTCGGATCACCGCCGATGAACAATGGATGGAACGACAGCGCCATGCGCAGGCGGTCATCCTTCACGCGCCGTGCGGCATGGGCATAGACCGAGCGATCGGCGCGGAGCTTCACAAAGCCCGGAAGCTCCCGGATCAGGTCCATCAGCTTGTTCATCGGACGACGGCCAAGACCTTCGAAGCCGAACCGGTAGCGCTTTTCGCTGTCAGACAGGAAACGACGGTATCCGGACACATCACCGGGCGACAGGCGACGCACCTCGGCCTCCATCGCGGCATCGTCCTGACGAACGGAAAAGGTGGAACCATCGCGCCACCGAATCTCGTAATAGGGATCGACGGGCCTCAGATCGACATCGCCGTCAAAATCGCGGCCACATTCGGCCCAAAGCTGCCGGAACACCTGCGGCACAGTCACGATGGTCGGGCCAAGGTCGAATCGGTGCCCGTTCTGCGTGATCGACGATCCTCGCCCGCCGGGCCGATCCAGGCGATCCAGAACGGTGACGCGATAGCCCTTGGCGCCAAGACGCATGGCGGCTGAAAGCCCGCCAAGACCGGCACCGATCACGATGGCCCGCGACGGGCCGCTCTGCTGGTTGTGGTTTGTCATGGCATCCAGGATGTGTCTACTGAAGTTGACATTATGGGGCGAAAGTCGATTTTGCAAAAGGTGATTTAGCTTCCATCGCTTGCGGGCGTGTGTCAGACTAAGTTGACACATGGAAAGACCGGCCATGCAATCTGTAACATTGAGCCTTTATCGTTTCGGCTCCGTCCCTGCGCGCCTTTGGGCGTTTGCCCAGATGGGTCTGGCCCGTCCGGGTCTGGCGCGCGTGCGCGATATAGGAACGTGGAAGCTATGCGGATCCGGCACCGGGGAAGGCTTCACCCCGGTCCCCAATACCGCCGTCTACGCGATCCTTGCCACTTGGCCCGACCATGACGCCGCGCGCCGTGCGATGCACGGGGCGGAGGTGTTCCGCCGCTACCGAGGCATGGCGTCCGAGACGCTGACGCTGTTCCTGTGCCCGAGTTCCGCGCGCGGGACATGGGCCGGACAGATGCCGTTTCAGCCGACCGACGCTTCGTATGAAGGCCCCATTGCCGCCCTGACCCGCGCGACGATCAAACCCCGGATTGCCGCGCGCTTCTGGGGCAGGGTGCCCGGCATCTCGAAGGCCATCGGGACCGATCCCAATGTCCGGTTCAAGATCGGCATCGGCGAGGTTCCCTGGTTGCATCAGGTCACCTTCTCGATCTGGCCGGACGCGGACAGCATGGCCGCATTCGCGCGCCGAGACGGCCCCCACGCGCAGGCGATCAAGGCCGTGCGCAGCGAAGGCTGGTTCAAGGAAGAGTTGTACGCCCGCTTCCGCGTCGACGCGGTGGAAGGGCAATGGGAGGGGGCGACACCGGACTTTACTTCGCCCAAGGTGGAACAACCAAGGATAGCAGCGGAATGAAAGACGTCATGGAGCCCGGACCCTTTCCCTTCTCGGCAATTGTCGGCCAGGACGAGATGAAGCGCGCGATGATCCTGACCGCCATAGATGGCGGCATCGGCGGTGTCCTGGTGTTCGGAGATCGCGGCACTGGAAAATCCACCGCCGTGCGCGGGTTGGCCGCCCTGTTGCCACCGATCGAGGCTGTCGCAGGTTGCCCGGTGAACTCCGCACGCGCTTCTGACGTGCCCGATTGGGTCAAGCTGACGGACAAGACCATGGTCGAGAAACCCACGCCGGTGATCGACCTTCCCCTCGGAGCGACCGAAGATCGTGTCGTGGGCGCGCTGGATATCGAGAAGGCCCTGACAAAGGGCGAGAAGGCCTTCGAACCGGGGCTGTTGGCCCGCGCCAATCGTGGCTACCTCTATATCGACGAGGTGAACCTGCTGGAGGATCACCTCGTCGATCTGCTTCTGGACGTGGCGCAATCCGGTCAGAACGTGGTCGAACGCGAAGGTCTGTCGATCCGCCACGCCGCGCGCTTCGTGCTCGTCGGCTCAGGCAACCCCGAAGAAGGCGAGTTGCGCCCGCAACTTCTGGATCGGTTCGGCCTGTCGGTCGAGGTCGAAAGCCCCAAGGATATCGAAGTGCGCATCGACGTGATCCGCAGGCGCGACGCCTATGACCGCGATCCGGTTGCCTTCTGCGCCGATTGGTCAGGGTCGGAGACGAAGTTGCGCGACCGCATCGTTGCGGCACGGGGGCGGCTGGGCGCCGTTGCCTCCGATGACGACACCCTGCGCGACTGCGCGGCGCTTTGCGTGGCGCTCGGCTCGGACGGGTTGCGCGGCGAACTCACGCTGCTGCGGGCCGCCCGTGCCCTTGCCGCCTTCGAAGGGGACGCCAGTGTCACCCGTGATCACCTGCGCAACGTCGCCCCAAGCGCGTTGCGCCATCGCCTGCGCCGCGATCCGCTGGACGAAGCCGGGTCCACTACTCGGGTCAAGCGCGTTGTGGACGAGGTCCTGGGATGAGCAAGGCCGAAGCGCGCTGGCAAGGGGTGAGCCTTGCGATTGCGTGCCTCGCACTCGATCCGGCCGCGTTGGGCGGCCTTTGGCTACGTGCCCGGGTTGGGCCCGTGCGGGACCGGGTGGAGGATGGTCTCAAAACCGCATTGCAGGGCCATTCCATGCGCCGCATCCCACCCAACCTGTCCGATGATGCGCTGTTCGGCGGCGTAGATCTGGCAGCAACGCTGGATCGTGGCACCCTGGTGCGATCGGCAGGCCTTTTGACTATGCCCGGAATTCTGTTCCTGCCCATGGCGGAGCGGGTGGACGCCGGACTCGCCGCCAGGTTCGCCGCTGCGCTCGATGCCCCGAAAGGGCTCGCCATCATCGCCATGGACGAAGGTGCAGAGCCCGGAGAGCACGCGCCCGAGACCCTGACGGACCGGCTGGCCATTCACCTCGACCTGACCGATCACGCCTATGGCGATGCGCCCGACCTCAAGCTGGATCTCGCAGCGCTTGGCGAGGCCCGCGCGCGCCTGCCGCGTGTCCGCCTGCCGGAGACCGCGATTGCCGAGATCACCGAAGTCGCCGCGCGGTTGGGCATCGCGTCCCTGCGCACCCCGCTGCAAGCCCTTGCCGTGGCTCGCGCCTCTGCCGCGCTTGCAGGGGCGGATATGGTCGAGGAGGCCGATATCCTGACGGCGATAGAACTGGTGCTGGTGCCCCGCGCCACCCAGATCCCAGAGCTGCCCGAGGACGCGGAGCAGGAAGATCCAGCCCCTCCGCCGGAAGCCGAAGACGCGCCGGTTCCACCCGACGACACGGATACTGACGATCAGACACCCCCCCTGCCGCCGACGGATATCTTGCTGGAGGCGGCACGCGCCATGCTGCCGCCGGACCTTCTGGCGCGCCTTGCCGCGGGGCGGGTCTTGCGTGCCGCCTCGGCCGCCGGGTCGGGCGCGAAACGCACCGGAAACCGGCGCGGGCGTCCGCTGCCGCCGCGCGTCGGGCGGATGGGAAACGGCGCGCGCGTGGACCTTGTGGCGACGCTGCGCGCGGCCGCGCCGTGGCAGACCATCCGGCGTAATGCGACCGGGCAGGTGGACCGTGTCCATGTGCGGATGTCCGACATCCGTGTGCGCCGGTTCAAGGAAACCTCGGACCGGGCGATCATCTTCGTCGTCGACGCGTCCGGTTCCGCCGCGATGGCGCGTTTGGCCGAGGCAAAAGGTGCGGTCGAGTTGCTGCTGGCCGAAGCCTATGCCCGCCGCGACCACGTGGCGCTGGTGGCCTTCCGCGGGGACCGGTCCGACATCCTGCTTCCGCCGACACGCTCGCTGGTGCAAACCAAGCGGCGTTTATCGAGCCTTGCGGGTGGTGGCGGAACGCCCCTTGCCGCCGGACTGAAGGCCGCGCTGGAGCTTGCGGGTCTTGCCTGGAGCAAGGGCATGACCCCCTCCATCGCGCTGCTGACGGATGGGCGCGCGAATGTGGACCTGTCGGGCGCGGCCAACCGCACCCAGGCGGCGGCGGATGCGACACAGATGGCGCGGATCATACGGGCCGCAGGCTATCCCGGCCTTGTCATCGACACCGGGCAGCGGCCTACCCGCAGCCTCGATACATTGGCCCGCGACATGGGCGCGCCCTATCTGGCCCTGCCTCGCGCCGACAGCCGCAACTTGTCGCGCGCCGTGGACGCGGCGTTGGCCCCGTGAGCGGGCTTCCCCCACATGATTGGCCGAACCGCGCCGCAAGCCGGATCGTCCGTGTGGCTCCGCATCGATGGCATGTGCAGCAACTTGGCACCGGGACGGATACGCTCTTGCTGCATGGCGCGGGCGCGTCGTCCCATTCCTGGGCGCCTCTGGTGCCGTTTCTTGCCGACGACAGCCGCCTTTTCATGCCGGATTTGCCGGGGCACGGATTCACTCTGAGCCCCAAGGGCCGCGCGCGCCTGCCCGAGGTTGCCCGCGACCTTGCCGTACTTCTGGCAGATCAATCCATCGCCCCCGACGTGCTGATCGGCCATTCCGCAGGCGGCGCAATCGCGTTGGAGATGGTGCGACAGGGCCTGATCCAGCCGCGCCGGATCGTGATCCTCAACGGCGCGCTGGAGGATTTCCGCGGCGCCGCCGGTTTCCTCTTTCCGGTGATCGCGAAGGTTCTTGCGTTGAACCCGCTGACGGGGTTGTTCCTGTCCTCCGGGACGCAATCGCTGTCGCAGGCGCGCTCGATGATCCGCTCCACCGGCTCGGAGCTTCCGGACGCGCTCTTGGAGCCCTATGCCCAACTGATCGGCAAGCGCAGGCATGTGGACGGGACGCTCGGCATGATGGCCCAATGGTCGCTGGCGGAGCTGAACAAAGCCCTGCCCGGGATCCGGACGCCGGTGCTGTTCGTGCATGGCGCAAAGGACAGCGCGGTGGATCTCCGCGTGGCGAAGCGGGCGGTGGACGCCATGCCGAACGCGCGGCTTGAAGTCCTCGAGACCGCCGGGCATCTGGCCCACGAGGAAGCGCCAGAGGAAATTGCCGCGTATGTCAGGGCCTTCGCCGACAGCGTATTCGAAACGTGAAACGGGCGGCCCCTTCGGAGCCGCCCGCTTGATCCGGATATATTTCGAAAGTTTTATTCTTCGGGTCCGCCCAAAGACGCAAGGTAGGCATAGAGGTTCAGCGCGTCCTCTTCGGACCGCACACGGAAACTCATCGCGCCGCGCAGGCTGTTGTCGCCCGTCGTCTCCCGGATCCATCCCGTGGGGTCTTGCACGTAGCCCACGAAATTGGCTTCGTCCCAGACCATCTCGGCTTCGTTCAAAGCCGTCAGTCCGTTGCCGTAGCGGAAATCCTCCACTGATCCCACGTGGCGTCCAGCAACGCCCCAAAGGTTCGGGCCGGTCCGGGCATTGCGGCCGGCCAGGGTCTCACCCTCGGCATTCACCACCACGTGGCAGGAAATGCACTGGCGGAACGCGGCTTCGCCCGCTTCGGCGTCTCCGGTTATGTGACCGTCGGCAAGGACGGGTGACGCGAGAAGCGTCGCAGCCGTTACAAGAACGGAAAAGCTCTTCATTTGTCGTCTCCTAGAAAAGTGCTCGCCCGACTATAACTATGTCGCCACGGGAAGGGTCCACACCTTTTTGTGAGATTTTTCGCCCCTCAGGCGACGGCATGGGCAATGGCGCATTGCTTCCACAAGGTCTTGAGCGCCATGACGAGGTATTCGATATCCTCGTCGCTGTGCAGCGGACCGGGCGTGAAGCGCAAACGCTCCATCCCCTTGGGCACGGTCGGGTAGTTGATCGGCTGCACGTAGATGCCGAACTGATCCATAAGGATATCGGACAACATCTTGCACTTGTTCGGGTCCTTCACCATCACCGGGATGATGTGGCTGTCGTTTCGTTCATGCGGGATACCTTCGGCATCCAGCCGGGCGCGCAGTCGCTCCACCTGGCGGCGCTGCATGGCGCGCTCCCAACCCGATTCCTTCAGGTGCTGGATGGAGGCCGTGGCAGCCGCGGCAACGGCGGGCGGCAGGGCCGTGGTGAAGATGAAGCCCGACGCGAAGGAGCGGATGAAATCCACCAGCGCATGGGATCCGGTGATGTAGCCGCCAACGCAACCGAAGGCCTTTCCAAGCGTGCCTTCGATCAGGGTGATGCGATCCATCAAGCCTTCGCGTTCCGCCACGCCGCCACCACGTGGGCCATACATGCCGACCGCATGAACCTCGTCGATATAGGACATTGCGCCGTGCTTTTCGCAAACATCGAGGATCTCGGCGATGGGGGCGATGTCGCCGTCCATCGAGTAGACCGATTCGAACGCGACGATCTTGGTGGCGTTTGCGGGCAGAGCAGCCAGCTTGCGGTCAAGGTCGGCAGGATCGTTGTGGCGCCAGATCACCCGGTCGCATTTGGCGTGGCGGATGCCTTCGATCATCGACGCGTGGTTCAGGCTGTCGGACAGGATCACCGCATTGGGCAGGCGTGAGCCGAGCGTCGACAGCGACGCCCAGTTCGACACATATCCCGAGGTGAACAGCAATGCCGCTTCCTTGCCGTGCAGATCGGCAAGCTCCTCCTCCAGAACCTTGTGGTGATAGGCATTGCCCGAGATGTTGCGGGTTCCCCCTGCCCCCGTGCCGCAGGCGGTAACGGTGTCGATCATCGCCTTCATGACCTTCGGATTCTGGCCCATTCCAAGATAGTCGTTGGAGCACCAGACAGTCACCTGGTCCTGACTGCCGTGGCCATGGTTCTTCACGCGGGGGAAGTTGCCGCTTGCACGCTCCAGTTCAGCGAAGATGCGGTAGTTGCCCTCTACCTTCAGTTGATCGAGTTGGGATTGAAACAGCTGGTCAAATTTCATCGGACTTCCTCGCTTAATCTTGTCGTTTGGGGGACGTGGGGCCGTTCGGGCAGCATCCAACGCCACAGTTTTTCATCGGGAAGTGGCAGCACCATGAACCAGTGCTCCAACAGGGCCAGCGCGGTCAGCGCGCTCAGGAGGGCAAAACCGACGATGTCGGCAGGCATATCGGCAGACCAGACCCGTTCCAGCCAACAGGCGGCGGCAAAGGACAGTCCGGTGATCGAGATCGGGAACAGCCAGTTCATCCGCGCGATGCGGAAGTGGCTTGGAAGGTGGCCCAGATGTTCGGGGATGAACTCCACGTTGATCTTTCGCACGCCCAGGTAAAGGTTCAGCTTGGCACTGATCCGCGCGGCGAAGAGGATAGCGAAGGTCCAGGTTCCGAATTGATTGTCCGCCCCCCATGATAGGATGATCATTGCCACCATGACGGCGGCCAGCAGCATCTCGTGATAGGCGATGGTGCCCCAGGCGCGGACGAACCGTTCCCATTCCGGAACATTCGGCACCGACTGGGACGTGATCGGCCCGGTGATCGTGCCGGTCAGGAAGGTCAACTCGATCCAGCCCCAAAGCGCCAGCGCCGACAGGAACCCGACATAGACCGCTGCGACGGTATCGAGCGCAAGGGTATCGACGAACCCTGCCGCGCCCAGGACAAGGAACGGCAGGGTCATCAGGCAGGCCCAGAGCCGCGCAGTCGGGCCACCCTTGTCGGCTCGGCGCACGGCATAAAGGATCGCCCCGGTGGAGAACCACCAGAGGAACAGGGCCGCAAGGGCCGCTATCCAGGGCGAGTGCAACATCAGTATGCAGGCTCCAGACGTGTGGTGGCGGGAACCTGGTGCTTGACCGCGGGGATCGTCAGCAGGTTGACGAAGGCCCAACCCGCACGAACCGTTGCGCCGATCCGCTTGAAGATCTTGCCATGCTTCTTGGCATCGGCCAGGTCCACATTGGCCCGCTGCATCGCCTCCAGCCCGCGCTGCCAACGCGGGTGTTCGATATCGAGCGTGATCGGGAACACCTGCTTGGTGATGGTGGAGGTCTTGGTGAAGACCTCATGCGCATACCAGTCCGGATCGACGCCCAGGGCCGCGTGGAAGGCGGGCCGCTGGTGATCGCGGACATACATGGTGGAGTAGACCGCAGTTAAGAAAAACTTGATCCAGTAGACATTCATGCCGCTGGTCAGTTTCGGATCCGTCTTCATCAGCAGCGCGAAGGCCTCGCCATGGCTGAACTCGTCATTGCACCATTCCCGGAACCACTTGAAGATCGGGTGGAACCGGTATTCCGGGTTCGCCTCCAGATGCCGGAAAATGGTGATGTAGCGGGCGTATCCGATCTTCTCGGACAGGTAGGTGGCGTAGTAGATGAACTTGGGCCGGAAGTAGGTATACTTCTTCTTTTGCGTGAGAAACCCGAGGTTCACGGCGATCCCGGCCTCGCGCAGGGCGTCGTTGATGAAGCCGGCATGGCGCGCCTCGTCGCGGGCCATCAACTGGAACAGCGTGACGATATCCTCGTTGTTTCCGCGCCGTTTCATCTCCTTGTAAAGCACACATCCCGAGAACTCGGCGGTGCATGATGACACGAGAAAATCAATGAACTCCCGCTTCAGCTTCGGTTCCATCCCGTCCCAGTCGACATGGTCCCAATCTTCATTCTTCTTGAAGTGGCCCTTGTTGGGATCCGCCTTCATCTGGGCGATCAGCTTGTCCCAATCGGAGCGGACCGGCGATACGTCAATCGAGTCCATCTCGTCGAAATCGGTGGTGTAGAAACGCGGCGTCAACAGCGTGTTCTGCATCGCCAGCGCGGTCGCGCCTTCGCTGTCGACGACACCCTGGTGATTATCGGCGGCCAGCGCCTCTTCCACAGTGGTGGCATCGGCGGAATGGGTCAGGTTCGTATCTTTCATACCGAAACCTCCTCGGAGAATGAGAATTCGCAAAGCTCCATGAACTCGAAATCGCCGGTCATCCGGGTCCAGAGTTGTTCGAGCTTCGACGCGCGGGTGATGCGGGCCATGCGCTCCACGCGCACGACCTCCCCGTAGGGGGCCATCACAGGCTCGCCTTGCACCTGCACCTCGTCACCGGGGTTGATGGTCGCTCCGTTGAGGAACTTCACATGGGCATGGAGGCTGTCGAAGCAGTGGCTCACTTCAACCTCGCAAGGCGCCATTTCGAATTCGCGTGTCAGAAGTCCCATGGGTCACTCCTCCAGCAGGCGGGCAAACACCGCCTCGTTATTGGCACCGAAGCCCACAAGCTCGGCCCTGAAATCGGTGAAATCGTCGCGCAGGCCAAGACGGCCGTCCGCGAAACGCACAAGTCGGATCGGATCCGACGCTTCCGCACCAACGGCTCCACGGCGACGTTCCAGCACGCGGTAGATACCGGCGATGAAGCCGCCATCATCCGGGCCGAAGGTGGCGATGACGTTGCCATCCATGTCCATCACGCGGGCGGAACCGTTCATCTCTCCATAGAGGCGAATGGTTCGCTCGGTGACGGCAGGCACGTCCTCCACCGATGGGGGCATGGCGCTGAGCGGGCGGTCGGTCAGGCGTGCGTAGCTGACGATGATCAACACGCACAGGCACAGGATGAACATCGCGCGGATCAGGACGGTCGGGATCATTTCCTTGTCGCGGACGACAAGTTTCTGTTCCTCCCGGCTTCGCACGTAGATCTTTTCGTTGGCGGGGTTGAGGGTCATTGGTCGTTCTCCTCCCGTTATTCCGCAGGTTGCACGGCCGTTTCAGGCACGCGGGTGATGGTGATTGCAGGCTCGGACACGGCGGTCTGGGCCGCATCCGACAGGATCTTCGCCACGGTGCGCGCATCGGGGATGCAGCGCAATGCGGGTTGAGTATGCTTCATCTTCCACGGGCGCACATGCGGCCATGTCATGAGGTAGCTGAAGCCCATGCCGCCCTCTGGATTCATCTCGAGCGCGATAGTCCCGTGGCCGGATTTCCGGACACCGAGGCTGGCGTTGTCGACCTGCTTGAACGGCAGGTTGAGTGTCATGGTCAGCGCCGCACCGATCCGCATGGCGACGCGCTTGTTGGTAATCGTGTAGACGGTGGCCTTGGCTTGCACGAAGCCCACCAGCATCAGAAGGGCACAAACGATAGCCCCGAGGACAAGGAAGAAGGACGCCGCCGTGGCGCTTGCAGTCCATGTCTCGGTGGCCGCGCCCGCCGTGGTCCGCCAGGCGAACAGAAACGCGAAGTATCCTGCGACCCACCACAGGCTCAGGGCTTCTTTCGTCAGCGCCCACCAAGAGGGCTGCCCCTGCCAGAGGATATGTTCCCCGTCCGGCAGCTTCTGGGGCAATCCACGGACCGGCTCGGTCTGGAAGTCGTCGTGGTCGTGCGGCATTCTGGTTCCTCCTGTCTGGCTGCCCGGTCAAAGCAGCGGTTCGGCCCGCTTGTCGTCGGCGTAGAGGATGCCCGCGCCATAATAGGCCGAGATCTTCTCTTCCTCGAGCTTGGTCACCTGCGTCGAGGATTTGGTCAGCGGAACGCCTGCGAAGTGACGCCCGTGGATTGAGTTGATCGTGACGCGGCGCCAGATCTGGCAGAAGTGGATCGGCACAAGACGCGTGCCGCCGCCATGGTCTTCGTCCAGCGCGATCTCGAGGTAGCGGACGAGTTGTTCGGGCGCATCGATCCACATGTCGGACACGGTGCCGACCGTCTCGCCATCTCCCGCTACGACAACCAATCCGCGCGGATCGCGCCCCGCACTGACGCGATAGCTTTCAGTTGCGGCCATCGGCACGATCTTGGCGTGTCCGTGACCGTCCAGTTCCGGCTCGTCCCGGCGCGGCGTCCATGCGCCCGATCCGATACCGGCGGCCATCGCGTCGCCCTTGGGGATGTAGGGGAAACCATGCGATTTCGCCGTGGGCTCCATCACGTCGTCAAGGTTCATGCGGCGATGAGCGTCCTCGTTCTCCTGGGACGGCACGGTCACATCGGAACGGCCATGGGGCATGAGGAAGGTCTTGGGTTCAGGCACCGGGAACGGCCCCTGGTTCGGCGCGGCAGTGCCGTCGTCGTTCTCAAGCGGAAAGCCTTCGCGCATGTTCTCCGTCTGAAGGTAGTAGATCAGCAGCGCGAAGAAGATCCAGAACAGCCAGATCGAGAGGCTGGCCAGGTCGAAGTTCCCGAAGAATGCGTTTTCCATGGCGTGGGTCCTTTTAGGTGGGGAGGTCGGCGAGGCCGATCTTGGCCCCCCCATCCGAGGTTGTGGTCGTCCGCGTTTCAAGATGTGTGCGCACCAGCGGCCCAAGGGCCACGAGGGTCGCGAAAAGCAGCAGGATCTCGAGGTGGTAGACAACGGAATATCCCGTCGCCGCCGTCCCGAGGGCTTCGCCAAGGTGTCCAGACAGGGCGAGATGGTTGACGCCGTCGCGGATCGCTCCGCCGATGGCGATGGAAAGGCCGGCCGCCGTGGCCTGCGCCGCGCCCCAGGCGCCAAGGGCCAAGCCACGGCCCGCCACATCGCTGGTGGGCATGGTCATGGCGGCCGTCAGGGTCGCGACCGAGAAAAGTCCGCCGCCGAAGCCGATGGCGCAGGCCCCGAAGAAGAACAACTCGGACGAGGCCATGGGATTGGAAAAGATCACGGCGCAAAACGCCAGAAGGCCGGCCAGAAGCCCCCGCCCGGCCATGCGGTAAGGGTTGATCCCGCTCGCAAGCCACTTCGCGGCAAGGGCGAAACCCGCCAGCGCGCCCAGGGCCCAGGTCGCCGTGAGAAGTGTGGTGGACGACACCGAAAGGCCCATGATTTCGCCGCCATAGGGCTCCAGGAGGACATCTTGCATGTTGAATGCCATGGTGCCGAAGAACACGACGACCAGAAGCCGCCCGGCAGTGCCGCCATTGGCGTAATCGCTCCAGGCCTCGCGGAAGGTCGGGGCGGCCGCGGCGCGTTCCGCCTTCGTCATAGGGCGCACCCGCTCCTGCTTCCACAGGGCGATCACGTTCAGCACGATGGTCAGGACCGCGACGGACTGGATCACCTGGATCAACTCCAGTGGCGTGAAATCGCGCAGCAGCCAGCCGATAACGATGGCGCTGACGCCCATGCCAACCAACAGCATCACGTAAAGCAGCGCCACGACGCGCGGGCGGGTCTCATCATTGGCGCGGTCGGCCGCCAGCGCAAGACCGGCGGTCTGCGTCATGTGCATCCCGATTCCGGTCATCACGAAAGCAATCCCTGCAAGGATCTCCCCGGCGAAGGGAATGTCGTAGGCGACATGGCTGACCTCTCCACCCAACACCAGCAACGCGGCGGGCATGATGGCGAGGCCGCCGAATTGCCACAGCGTCCCGAACCAGAGGTAGGGAATGCGCTTCCAGCCGATAGCGGATTTGTAGGTGTCGGACTTGAAGCCCAACAGGGCGCGGAACGGTGCGATCAGGACCGGCAGGGCGACCATGCAGGCGACAAGGACGGCCGGCACCTGCAATTCCACGATCATCACGCGGTTGAGGGTGCCAAGCATCAGCACGGCAGCCATCCCGACCGAGACCTGGAACAGGCTCAGCCGCAGAAGCTGCCCCAGCGGGAGATCCTCGCTCGCGGCATCCGCGAAGGGCAGGTAACGGATCGAAAGGCGCTTGAGCTTGCTCATGCCGCAAATTCCAGACAGGTGGAAATGTAGAAGCCGCGGCTGACACGCTCCACCTCGGTGATCGTGCCCTCTCCCCCTGCCAGGGCCGTTTGCTGGCCGATATCCACCGGCGCATGGGGGATCATGGTGGGCGACCGATCGGAACGGGGGAACAGGCGGCCAAGGCTCCAGAATGCCATCAGGAACGGCGTGCGCGGCGCGACGGTGAAGACAATCTTCCGTTCGACCCGCTCGGACAACCGGGCAAGGGCACGGCCGAGGTCGGGGGCCTCGTAGTAGATCATCGAATCCATCGCCACGACGTGATCGAACCTGCCAAGCGCGGGGTCCAGCATGTCGCCGGAGGTAAAGCTGACACGGTCCTGCAAGCCCTCCGGCAGGCGTTTCGCGGCGATCTCCACCAGTTGCGGAGAGATATCGATCGCCACCACCTCGGCGCCCCGCGTCGCAAGGATCTCGGTCATCGCCCCGGTGCCGCATCCGGCATCGAGGATTCGCATCCCCGTCATGTCCATCGGCAGGCGCGACAACATGATCGCACGCATCCGGTCGCGACCTTCGCGCACGGTCTGGCGAATCCCCGAAACCGGCTCATCGGATGTCAGCCGCTCCCACGTCCGGGTCGCGGTGCGGTCGAAATAGGCCTCAACCCGGTTGCGGGTGGCATCATATGTGGGGGTTCCCACCATGTCAGTCGAATCCCAGCAGTTCGAAGATATGGCGATCCTCCAGCGGCGCGGGAGCCAGCGGGTCGGTGCCCGCCCAAAGTGCCTCGGCCAGACGAATATACTCGGCGCGGCATTCCACGATGTCCTGGTCGTCGGGCATCTCGAACAGGGTCTTCTTTTTCAGGCGCGATCGACGGATGGCGTCCACGTCCGGCATGTGGCCGATGCGCTTGAAGCCCACGGTGTCGCAGTAGCGATCCACCTCGTTGGTATCCTTGGAGCGGTTCGCGATGCATCCCGCCAGTCGCACATTGTAGTTCTTCGATTTTGCCTGGACGGCGGCGATGATCCGGTTCATCGCATAGATGCTGTCGAAATCGTTGGCGGTCACGATGACGGCGCGGTCGGCATGTTGCAGCGGCGCGGCGAAGCCACCGCAGACCACGTCGCCAAGAACGTCGAACAGCACCACGTCCGTGTCTTCCAGAAGGTGATGCTGCTTGAGAAGTTTCACCGTCTGCCCCACGACATAGCCGCCGCAGCCGGTTCCGGCGGGCGGACCACCGGCCTCGATGCACATCACGCCGTTGTAGCCTTCGGTCACGAAATCCTCGGGGCGCAGTTCCTCGGCGTGGAAATCGACATCCTTGAGGATGTCGATGACAGTCGGTTGCAGGTGGCCGGTCAGGGTGAACGTGCTGTCATGCTTGGGGTCGCAACCGATCTGAAGCACCTTCTTGCCGAGCTTCGAGAAAGCGGCGGACAGGTTCGACGATGTCGTCGATTTTCCGATCCCCCCCTTGCCATAGACCGCGAAGACCTTCGCGCCCTCGATCTTCATGTCGCTGTCCTGGTGGACCTGCAGCGACCCTTCGCCATCCAACCCCTTCAGGATCGGCGGAGAGCTGATGCCGCGTGCGGCAAGGCCCGAGGCTTCGCGCATCGCAGCGCGGGCGGCGGGGGGGCTTTTGTCGTCCAGCATCGTCATTCTCCTATTCAGCGGCCACGTTGAGACCTTCGAGAGTATCCTCGAGCTCGTCCGCGCCAGCTTGCAGCGCGGCCAAGGTGGCCTCATCGGGTTGCCAGTAATTGCGTTCATGGGCCTCCAGCAGGCGGTTCGCCATGCGGGCGCTGGCCTGCGGGTTCAATGCGGCCAGACGGCGGCGCATCTCCTCGTCCAGCACGAAGGTTTCGGTCAGGCGCTGGTAGACCCACGGATCGACCTGGCCCGTCGTTGCCGACCATCCCAGCGTGTTGGTAACCTGCGCCTCGATCTGGCGAACGCCCTCGTGGCCGTGCTTGAGCAATCCCTCGAACCATTTCGGGTTCAAACTGCGCGAGCGGGTTTCAAGCGCCACCTGCTCCTGCAGGGTGCGCACCTTGCCGTCGCCGCGGGTCTGGTCACCGATGAAGACGGGCGCGCTTTGGCCACCCTTCGCCCGTTTGACTGCGCGGGCAATCCCGCCAAGCGTGTCGAAATAATGGTCCACCGTGGTGACGCCCAGTTCGACCGATTCAAGGTTCTGGTAGGCAAGATCGACATCTTTCAGGGCATGTTGCAGCAGGCCCGCGTTCTTTCGCGCTTTGCCATCCATGCCATAGGCAAAGCTCTTGCGTGCCTCGTAGGCATCGGCCAACTCGTCTTCCTCGCCCCAGGCGGAACTGTCGACCAGCAGGTTGACGTTGGAACCATAAGCTCCTTCGGCATTGGAAAACACGCGCAAGGCGGCCTCTTCCATGCCGACGCCCATCTTCTGGGCATAGTCGATCGCATGGGCGCGCACGAAATTCCGATCGGTCGGCTCATCCGCCGTGGCGGCCTTGTAGGCGGCTTCTGCCAGCATCTTGGTCTGCAACGGCAGCAGGTCCCGGAAGATGCCCGACAACGTCATCACGACATCGATGCGCGGACGGTCCATCTGCTCCAGCGGGATCAGATCGGCACCACACAGGCGGCCATAGCTGTCGAAACGCGGCTTGGCGCCCAACAGGGCCAGCGCCTGCGCAATCGGGCCGCCATCGGATTTGATGTTGTCGGAGCCCCACAGAACCAGCGCCACGGACCGCGGCATGGTGCCGGCCGCCTCGATCAACCGTTGCGCCTGCTTCGCGCCGTCCTGCAAGGCGAAGGCGGTCGGCATACGGAACGGATCGAAGGCGTGGATGTTCCGGCCCGTCGGCAGGACCTCGGGCGAACGGATCAGGTCGCCGCCGGGAACCGGCTCGATGAACCGCCCCTCCAGCGCGCGCATCAGGGCCGGCAATTCGCTGTCCTCGCGCAGAAGCCTTTCGACCCGATCCTGCGTTTCAGGATCTTGATCCGCCATGATCTTGAGGTGTTCGACAATTTCATCGGACGACATCGGCTTGCCAAGGATGTGCAGGCCATCGGGGATCAGCGCGCTTTCGGTCTCCAGCAGCGTCAGCCACAAATCGTCGGGATTGGTGCCGTCCAGATCGACCGCCTGCGCCTGCGTCTCGATCAGGATCGCCAGTTCCGCCGCCTCGGGGGCGTCGGGCGCAAGCCCGCGCCAGCGGGTCAGGCTGTCCTTCAACTCCATCAGGCCCTTGTAGAGGCCTGCAGACGCCAGCGGCGGCGTCAGATGGGTGATCGTCACGGCGTTGGAGCGGCGCTTGGCCAGCGTCGCCTCGGACGGGTTGTTGGAGGCATAGAGGTAGATGTTCGGCAACTCGCCGATCAACCGGTCGGGCCAATCCCGCGCGCCAAGCCCGGCCTGTTTGCCAGGCATGAATTCCAGCGCGCCATGCATGCCGAAATGCAGCAGGACATCGGCCTCGAACGTGTTGCGCAGCCACATGTAGAAGGTGGCAAAGGCATGCGTGGGCGCGAAGCCGGTCTCGAACAGCAGCCGCATCGGGTCGCCCTCGTAACCGAACGTGGGCTGGACGCCGACAAAGACATTGCCCAGTTGCTTGCCAAGGACGAACACACCACGCCCGTCGGACTGGATCTTGCCCGGCGCAGGCCCCCACACGGCCTCGATCGCGGCCAGCGGCGGGCAGTTGCGCACGATGGTGTCGGCATCGACATGGGCGGCGACATTCGCCTCCTGCCCGTATTGCTTGGCATTGCCCTGCAGCACGGCCTGCCGAAGCGCATCGACCGAGGCGGGGACGTCCACGTCATACCCGCGCCCGGACAGGCTCTGAAGCGTGTTGAAGAGACTTTCGAAAACACTGAGATAGGCGGCCGTTCCGATGGCGCCGGCATTCGGCGGAAACCCGAACAGCACGATCCCGACCTTCTTGTCGGCATTCGCCATGCGCCGCAGCAGCGCCAGCCGCTTCACCTTCTCGACCAGCGACACGACCCGCTCCGGGCAGGGCGCCATGGCCTTGGTATCCGACACCCGCGAACACATGAGCTGGCAGCCCTGGCACCCGTCGGTCCCGTGACGGCCACCGAAGACCGTGGGATTGGTCGCGCCGTCGATCTCGGGCAGGGCCACAAGCATCGTCGTTTCCACAGGTCCCAGCCCGCCAGAAGACCCGGCCCATTGGCCCAGTGTCTGGAACTCGATCGGATGCGCGGCGATATAGGGCACGTCGAGCCCCTTCAGGACTTCGACGGCGGCGGGGCTGTCGTTATAGGCAGGCCCACCGATCAGGCTGAACCCGGTCAACGACACGAGGGCATCGATCTTGCCGTCGAAATAGGCGGAAATCGCCGGGCGCGCGTCGAGCCCACCGGCGAAGGCGGGAATGACGGCAAGGCCAGCGCCCTGCAACTGGCGGATGACGGCATCATAATGTGCCGTGTCCGAGGCCAGCACGTAGGATCGCATCATCAACACGCCAACGGTGGCGATCGGGTCCTTCGGTTGGGGCAACAGGGCCGCATCGGTCGTGATGTGATGTCCCGGAAGATCCGGGTGGAACAGGCCGACATCGGGATAATCGATCGGCGCTGCGGCAACGGCGCCCCGAAAGCTCTTGTCGCTGGCATAGCGGCCCACAAGGAACCGCACCATCTGCTCCACGTTGTCGTCGGACCCGCCAAGCCAGTATTGCATGGTCAGGAACCAGGCGCGCAGGTCCTGTGCCTTGCCGGGAATGAACTTCAGGATCTTGGGCAGGCGGCGCAGCAACTTCATCTGCTTCTCGCCGGAATTGGCGGAGGGCTCTTTCGAACCGCGCAGCTTCTTCATCAACTTCATCGGGCCCGAGGCGGGCTTGGTCATGTCCAGATCGCCCATCCGGGTCAACTGGACGACGTCCTTGGCCGACACCAGGCCGACCATGGCATCGCAATGGTCGCGACGGGCTTCCAGATCCGGCAGGATGGCGCGGATATGCTCCTCAAGGAACAGCATGTTGGCGACGATGATGTCGCCATGCTTCACGGCCAGCCGCGCTTCCTCCAGGGCTTGCGCGTTCTCGGCCCATTCCGCGGCGGCATGCACCGAGACATTCAGACCGGGAAATTGCCGCGTCAGGCGACCCGAAACGCGCGCGGCAGGACCGGCCACGTGGCTGTCCATCGTGACGATAACGACCCGGTAGCCGGGGATATGATCGCTGTCACCGCGCATAATGGGCTTTCGCCTCGTAAAGGGTGTCGACGCTGATCTCGGACAGACCGCGCTCGGTCGCGTAGATCTCCGTGTTGCGGCGGGCCTTGCCGCGCACGAAGAAGGGGATTTTCTTCAGTTCCCGCTCGGCATCGGAAAGCCAGACCATGACATCGCTGCCCGTCTGTTCATGGGATTGCGCCGAACCCGCTACCGCGCCCTCATTCATCTTGGCAGAAAAACTCCGGGGGGGCTGCGCAGCAGCGGGGGGCTGGCCCCCCTCCACCGGCTTCGGTGCATGGCCGCCGTGGTGGCTGGGTCCGGCCTCGTCGTGGAACTCGAAGTCTTCGCGGAACATGGCAAGCAGGTGCTCTTCCAGCCCCATCACCAACGGATGGATCCATGTGTCGAAGATTACATTGGCGCCCTCCCACCCCATCTGGGGGGAATAGCGCGCCGGGAAATCCTGCACATGCACGGGGGCCGAGATCACGGCGCAGGGAATGCCCAGTCGCTTGCCGATATGGCGCTCCATCTGCGTGCCGAGGATCATCTCGGGGGCAGCGTCCTCGATGGCCTTCTCGACTTCGAGGTAATCGTCGGTGACCAGCGCGCTCACGCCGAACGCCTTGGCCAGCGCGCGGATCGGACGGGCGAATTCGCGGTTGTAGCAGCCAAGGCCCACGACCTCGAACCCCATCTCGTCGCGGGCGATGCGGGCGGCGGCGATCACATGGGTCGCGTCACCGAACACGAACACGCGCTTGCCGGTCAGGTAGGTGCTGTCGACCGAACGCGACCACCAGGGCTGGCGCAGGCGCGACAGGTCCGTCCTGGGCTCAACACCGCACAACAGTGCCACTTCCGCAACAAAATCATGGGTTGCCCCGACGCCGATGGGAACGGTCTTCGTAAAGGGCTGACCAAACGTCTTTTCGAGATGTCGCGCGGCGGTTTCGGCGTGTTCGGGATACATCACCACGTTGGCATGGGCCGCGCCAAGCCGCGTGATATCCTCGGGCGTCGCGTCGAACGGCGCCACGACGTTCACACCGATCCCCATCTCGTAGAGCAGGCCCTTGATTTCCTCGATGTCGTCGCGATGGCGGAAGCCAAGGGCGATCGGCCCGAGGATGTTGACCGTCACCTCCGGCGTGCGCGCCACCGGACCGGCCAGCGCGCGGACGATCTGGTAGAACGTCTCGTCCGAGCCGAAGTTTTCCTTGCGTTGGTAGGACGGCAGTTCCAGCGGGATCACCGGCACCGGGATCTGCATGGTTTCGGCAAGACCGCCGGGATCGTCCTGGATCAGCTCGGCGGTGCAGGACGCGCCGACGATGATCGCCTGGGGCTTGAAGCGGTCATAAGCGTCCTGGCAGGTCTTCTTGAATATACCTGCCGTGTCCTCGCCCAGATCGCGGCCCTCGAACGTGGTGTAGCTGACGGGCGGGCGATGATTGCGCCGTTCGATCATGGTGAACAGCAGGTCGGCATAGGTGTCGCCCTGCGGCGCGTGCAGCACGTAGTGCAGGCCCTTCATGGCGGTGGCGACGCGCATGGCGCCGACATGGGGCGGGCCTTCATATGTCCAGACCGTCAGCTTCATTCGGCCGCCTCCAGCTTCAGGAGGGCGCGGCGGCGGATCGGGCGCGAAAACAGCCCCGCAAGATCGCCGGCCTGTTCGTAGAAATGCACGGGCGTGAAGACCAGTTCGATGGCCCACTTGGTGGTCAGACCCTCGGCCTCCAGCGGATTGGCGAGGCCCAGGCCGCAGACCGTCAGGTCGGGCCGGGCGGCGCGCACGCGGTCAAGTTGTTTATCGACGTCCTGACCTTCGGAGATGACCGGCCCGGTCGGGATAAGGTCAAGATCAGGCGCGACAAGAGCCTTGTGGATGTAGGGCTGACCGATCTCGATCGCCTCCATGCCACATTCGCGGGTCAGGAAACGGGCAAGCGGAATTTCCAGCTGGCTGTCGGGCATGAAGAAGATGGTCTTGCCGTGAAGCGCCTTGGACGCATTGGCGATGGCCGTGCGCGCGCGGGCGCGCGGAGCTTCGGTGACCCGCTCGAACGTGGCGTCGTCGACGCCGAATTCGTCGGCGATGGCGCGCAGCCAAAGGGTCGTGCCCTCCTCGCCGAAGGGAAACGGCGCCGGGATCATCCGCGCTCCGCGCCGCGTCAGGGCGGCGGCAGTATCACCGAGGAAGGGTTGCAGACAGGCAAAGACGGTGTTGGGGCCAACGCCCGGCGTCTGCGACGTGCGGGGGGCGGGCAGGACGCGGATCGGGCCGATGCCCATCTGCGTCAGCAAGCTCACGGCCTGATCCTCGACCACATCGGGCAAGGCTCCGACCAGCAGCAATTCGCGCGCCTCTGTCGCGGGCAGGACCGGCACCATGGAGGCAAGACAGGCATCCTCGCCCTGGGTGAAGGTCGTCTCGATCCCCGATCCGGAATAGTTCAGCACCCGCACATGGGGGGCATGGACCTGTGTCAGGCGCTCGGCCGCGCGGGCGAGGTCCAGCTTGATGACCTCAGACGGGCAGGATCCGACGAGGAAAAGCTGCTTGATATCCGGGCGGCGCGACAACAGGCGGGCGACCTCGCGGTCCAGTTCCTCGTGGGCGTCGGCCATCCCCGCGAGGTCGCTTTCTTCAAGGATCGCGGTGCCGAAGCGCGGTTCGGCGAAGATCATCACGCCCGCCGCCGATTGCAGCAGATGCGCGCAGGTGCGCGATCCGATGACGAGGAAAAACGCGTCCTGCATCTTGCGATGCAGCCAGATGATGCCGGTCAGGCCGCAGAATACTTCGCGCTGGCCGCGTTCCTTCAGGATCGGCGCATCGCGGCAGGAGGTCGCGGGGATCTTCGCCGGCGTCGTCATGCGCCCCCCTCCGCGTCCAGGCGGGCGCGGCGCAACTTCCAGAGGAACTGACCGGCATTGATGATGTAGGCCGCGTAGGCGCACAGCGCGATGGCCATCTGCATGTCCGCCGGCCAGCCGCTCAGAAGCGCCCAGACATAGGTCAGGTGCAGCGCGATGACCGCGAAACTGAAGACGTCCTCCCAGAAGAAGGCGGGCGCGAACAGCCATTGGCCGAACACGACCTTCTCCCAGATCGCGCCCGTGACCATGATGGTCAGCAGAAGCGCCGTCTTCAGGATGATGGAAGCGGTTGCCGCGTCATATCCCGCGCCGGTGGCAAGGTAGCGCAGCACCAGCCCGAGGGAGACGAGAAACACCGCGAACTGGATCGGCGCGAGGACACCCTGAACTGTCGTCCATACGGTCGCATCACGACGCTCCCGTTCCTGGGACGTGTAAAGCTGTCGGTTGGGCAGCCCTGTGGTCGCATCGCTCGGCATATGTATTCGATTCCTCCCGGACCTTCCAGAAAGGTAGGGCTGGAGACATTGGAGTGTCAATCTAAACTTACACTTTTACCGGGGTCCGCACGGGCCGCTTTCCCTTGTCAGTTTACTTGGACAGGCTAATTTTTTGCTGTAATGTTTGGCGTTTCTGACGGAATCCGCCCGTGGGTTCGCCACTCGACCCGGAAAGTGTCAATTTCCGTTGACATTTGGAGGTGAATTCACAGACTGTGGGTCTCGACGACGGCCTGTTCCCGGTTGAGCAGACTCCAGCACGAGTTTTCGTGCGTCGTGAGCAAAGGTATTGGCATCACGATGGCCGACGAAGCGACAGTTCCGACCGCCGGCCTTGCCAAGACGGCAAGCGCGCATGTGCGGCACCTCGCCTGCCGGGCGATCCATCAGCTGGTCGCGCAGCAGGAGGTGAGGTCGAGCGCGCTTGTCTCCCGCCTGAACGCGCTGAGCGATGCGTTCCTGTCCGACTCTGCCGAGGCACGACATGCCATGTTCGCGCGGATGCGCAGCGACGGCATGGAAACGCCCGAGATGATCGACCTGATCATCCCCGAAGTGGCCCGTATCCTGGGCCAAAGGTGGGCCGACGATACCCTCAGCTTCGCGGACGTGACCATCGGATCGGCCCGTTTGCAGGAAACCGTCCGTGCGCTTGTGGCGCGGGAAATGACATCGACCGTCGGCGGGCGAAACAGCACCTATCGTCTGCTGAATTCCACCGGGACACGGCGCATCCTGATGCTGATCCCAAGGCCGGAGCAGCATACGCTTGGGGCCTTCGTCGCCGCGGATCAATTCCGCCGGCTGGGGTTCGAAGTGGACGTCGTGGTGGATCTCCACCCGCGTCAGGTCGCGTTCAAGCTCAGAAAAGCGCGCTATGCCATGATCGGAATATCGGTCGCGGGGCGCAGAACCCTTGCATCCGCAAGGGAATTGGTGGAAACAGCGCGAGCAACCGTGACGCGGGTGACCCCGATTGTGCTCGGCGGCTCCCTCATCGGGACCGATCAGGATTTGAAGAAGACGACGGGCGTCGACCACATTGCGAAAAGCGTGTGCGAGGCCTTGGAATTGAGCGGACTGCATACCGTGGAGATTGACCCTCCGCTCAGAACGGTTGTCAGTCTTACAGCGTAAGCGAACGATCATTGAAAGTTATGCGTTCTTATGAACACTCGTGGATCAGATTTTTGGGATCAGCCCTCGACGCCCAATATCGGGCTCGAGCAGTTCAATGAAATCGTCACTACCGCTGCCGACCTCGCGATCGTCGTCGATACCCAGGGCAAGGTGCATTCGATCATCACCAACCCGCTGAACCCGACCCTCGGGCGCCTGGACCATTGGAAAGACCGCAATATCCGCGAATTCACGGCCGAAGACAGCCTGCCCAAGCTGGAGGCGCAGCTTTCCGCGTATCGCGAAGGACGCAAGCCCAAGGTCGACGTCATCGAGGTAAATCACCACGACAACGCGAACTGGGAATTCCCGATCCGCTACACCCTGCACAAGACCGCGCAGAAGGATATCATCCTGATGCTGGGGCGCGATCTGCGCCCGATCGCGGAATTGCAGCACCGGTTGGTCAAGGCGCAACTGGCGCTGGAAAAGGATTACGAGACCCACCGCGATTACGAAACGCGCTACCGGGTCATCATGGAGGCCGCGCGCGATGCGCTGGTGCTGGTCGACGTCACGTCGGGCCGTATCATCGACGTGAACTCCGCCGCAGCCCAGGTATTCGGTGCCGAGGCGGAACTGCTGACCGGCTCGGCCTTCACGCAGGAATTCGAAGGCCGCCGCCGGGGTGAATTCATCGAAGGCCTCGTGATCGCTGCCGGGGACGAAACGGCGCAAGCCGTGACCGCGCAAACGCGCCGGTCGGAAACCAATGTCGCCCTTCATCCGATGGTTTTCCGCGCCGCCGGGGACAAGACCCTGCTGTGCCGGATCGAAGTTTCCGGCTCGACCGAAACGGTCGCCGCGGAACTGGCGCAGATGTTGTCCGCGCTTTACCGCGACGGCGCCGACGCGATCGTCTTCACCGACAACCTTGGCGTCATCCGCTCGGCCAACGTCGCATTCCTGAACCTGTGCGAGACCGGGCAATTGTCCGATGTCCGGGGCAAGTCGCTGGCGGATTACCTCGCGCGCGGGTCCGTGGATCTCAAGGTCCTGATCGACAACGCCGCGCGCAACAAGCGGATGCGGCTCTATTCCACGCGGCTGGAGGGGGCCTTCGGCTCTCAACTCTCGGTAGAGTTGTCGGCAACCCACCTGACCGGTGCGGGAAGTTCCGGCTTCGCCTTCGTCCTGCGCGATAGCACCCGCATGGAAGTCGTCCGGGAACCCAAGGGCGGAACCCTCGCCGGGGCCGGCACGATGTCGGACGACGCGATGCGCAACGTGATGGATCTGGTGGGATCGTCCCCGCTCAAGGACATCGTCGCTGCAACCACCGATGTGGTGGAAAAGATGTGCATCGAAACCGCGGTGGAGCTGACCGACAACAACCGCGTCGCGGCGGCCGAGATGTTGGGCCTGTCGCGCCAATCGCTCTACGTCAAGTTGCGCAAATACGGCCTGCTGGCGAAGAACGATAGCGGCAAGTCCAACTAGACCGTCAACTTGTCTTTACACTTGCCGACTCGAGAGGTGTCAGTCTAACCTGACACTATGAGTGTAACGACCGAACTCACCACCTCCGACCCCCCCCGATCGCTGCCCGAACCCCGGGCGGTGCTGACCCTTCTGAAGCCGATCACCTGGTTCCCGCCGATGTGGGCCTACCTGTGCGGCGCGGTCTCCGTGGGCGTCGCGCCATCGGGCCATTGGCTGTTGCTCGGGCTGGGCGTCGTGCTGGCCGGCCCCATCGTCTGCGGGATGAGCCAGGCCGCGAACGATTGGTGCGACCGCCATGTCGATGCCATCAACGAACCGCACCGCCCGATCCCGTCGGGCCGCATTCCGGGCCGCTGGGGTCTGTGGATCGCGCTGGCCATGTCGGTCTTCGCCGCCTTCGTCGGCCTCGCCCTCGGACCATGGGGCTTCGCGGCGACGCTGGTCGCCATCGCCGCCGCCTGGGCCTATTCGGCCGAACCGGTGCGCCTGAAGCGGTCGGGCTGGTGGGGGCCGGGCCTTGTCGGCCTCAGCTACGAGTCTCTGCCATGGTTCACCGGCGCGGCGGTGTTGGCGGCAGGCGCGCCGTCCTGGCAGATTGTCGGCGTCGCTCTGCTCTATGGCATCGGCGCCCATGGCATCATGACCCTCAACGATTTCAAGGCACTGGAGGGGGATCGCCAGATGGGCGTGAACTCCCTGCCCGTCACCCTGGGGCCTCGGCGCGCCGCGATACTGGCCTGCTGGGTCATGGCCGTGCCGCAACTTGCGGTGATCGGACTCCTCGTGGCATGGGGACAGTCCTGGTTCGCGCTCGCCATCGCGGCCAGCGTCGCCGCGCAGCTTGCGGCCATGCGGGTTCTGCTGCGCGATCCAAAGGGCAAGGCGCCGTGGTATAACGGCACGGGCGTGATGCTCTACGTGCTTGGCATGATGGTGACGGCATTCGCACTCAGGGGGCTTGCATGACACTGGGCTGGGGCGGCATCGCACGACTTTGTATTTGCAACATGGCCATCGGCGGGCTTGCAGCACTTCCGGTCAATCTGTTCAACCGCCTGATGACCGTGGAACTGGCCTGGCCCGCGCTGCTGCCCGGCCTGCTGGTGGCGTTGCATTACGGGGTGCAGATGACCCGGCCCTATTGGGGCCACCGGTCGGACGCGAAGGGCGGGCGCACGCCGTTCATCCTTGGCGGGGTGGCCTGTGTGGGCATCGGGCTTGTGCTGACCGCCTACGGCATCGCCTACCTGACCGGCCCGCTGGCGCTGGCGGTCTGGATCGCAGCCTATGCGCTGATCGGCCTTGGCATCGGGGCTGCGGGCACCTCGTTCCTGGCGCTGCTGGCCACCGCCGTGCCGGACGCGCGCAAACCGGCCGCCGCAACCTTCGCGTGGCTGACGCTGATCTTCGGGGCCATCGTCGCCTCCATCGGGACCGGCATCGCGCTCGACCCCTATTCCGGCGAGCGTCTGATGGCCGTGGTTCCCGTGGTCGCGCTTGTCGCGATGCTTCTGGCACTGCTGGCGACCTGGGGGATCGAGGCGAAACTGGGCGCCGGCTCCACCGCAACCCCAACCCCCGTGGAACCGCGCCTGATGTCGGCGCTCCGCGACACATGGGCCGATCCCGCCGCGCGTGCCTTCACCGGTTTCGTGTTCCTGTCGATCCTCGCCTTCTACCTCAGCGAATTGGTGCTGGAGCCGTTCATGGGCCATGTCCATGGCCTCGCGCCCGATGACTCCACCAAGCTCGGCGGCGGCAAGGATGGCGCGGCGCTGCTGGGCATGATCGGCGCGGGCGCGCTCAGCACGTTCCGGATCGGATCCTTGCGGGCCTGCGCGGTGGTCGGCTGCGTGGTGTCCGCCATGGGCCTGACCGGCCTTGGCCTGGGCTTCGCGCTGCTGCCCTTCACCATGGTGCTTGGCCTTGGCAACGGCCTGTTCGTCGTGGGCGCCATCGGCTCCATGATGCGGCTCGCATCCGAACGCGAAGGCGCGGCCGGCACCCGGATGGGCGTCTTCGGCGCGGCGCAGGCGATCGCCGCCGGTCTGGCCGGGCTGATCGCCACCGGCATCCTCGATCTCGCCCGCCTCGCCCTCCCGATGGAGGCCGCCTATGCCACCGTCTTCGGGATCGAAGCGGTGCTGTTCCTCGCTGCCGCGCTTGTCGCGGCGCGGCTTCTTGATGCGCGGACACCCATGCCGCAAATCCAACCGGGAGAATGACGATGATCTATGACGCCATTGTTGTCGGCGGCGGGCCCTCGGGCGCCACGGCTGCGGAAGACCTCGCCCGCTCGGGTCATACGGTCGCGCTGATCGATCGGGCCGGTCGCATCAAGCCCTGCGGCGGGGCCATACCCCCGCGCCTGATCGCGGATTTCTTCATCCCCGACGACCAGATCGTCGCGAAGATCACGACGGCGCGGATGATCTCGCCGACGAAACGGCGCGTCGATATTCCCATCGAGAACGGCTTCGTCGGCATGGTCGACCGCGAGCATTTCGATGAATTCCTCCGCCTGCGCGCGCAAGAAGCCGGGGCAGAACGGTTCACCGGCACCTACACCAGGATCAGCCGCGACAAGGTCGGCACCCATGTCCATTTCCGCGACAAGACCACGGGCGAGGATGCGCTCCTGACCGGCAAGATCGTGATCGGCGCCGATGGTGCGCGGTCCAATATCGCCAGGTCCGAGGTGGCCGGTGGCGACAAGATCCCTTACGTGATCGCCTATCACGAGATCATCGAAAGCCCCGGCCCGCGCGGCGAGTATGACCCGGCGCGCTGCGACGTGATCTATGATGGCGCGATCAGTCCCGATTTCTACGGCTGGGTGTTTCCCCATGGGAAATCCGCCAGCGTCGGCATGGGCTCCATGGTCAAGGGCGTCGATCTGAAAGAGGCCACGGCCGCCCTGCGCGTCGCCTCCGGCCTCGACGATTGCCGCACGATCCGCCGCGAAGGCGCGCCGATCCCGCTCAAACCGCTGGACCGTTGGGACAATGGTCGCGACGTGGTGCTGGCAGGCGACGCGGCGGGCGTCGTGGCGCCATCCTCGGGCGAGGGCATCTACTACGCCATGGTGGGGGGCCGCGTCGCCGCGACCGCCGCCGCCGCCTGCCTGCAAACCGGCCGCGTGAAGGATCTGCAACTTGCCCGCAAGCTGTTCATGCGCGAGCACAAGAGCGTCTTCAAGGTGCTGGGGGCGATGCAGAACGCCTATTACCGCAGCGACGAACGGCGCGAACGCTTCGTGACGCTCTGCCACGATGTCGACGTCCAGCGCCTGACATTCGAGGCCTACATGAACAAGAAGCTGGTCAAGGCGCGCCCGCTCGCCCATATCAAGATCGGCATCAAGAATTTGGCCCACCTGACCGGGATCGTATCCGCGACACGCGCATGACCATTCACATTCCCACCTGGATCGACGGCACGCTTCAGCCTGTGGAGAAGCTGGAGGCGCATCAGCGCGGACTGAAGCACAAGGCGATTTCCGTGTTCCTGTTGCGCGACGGCGACGTGCTGCTGCAGCGCCGCGCCCTGGGGAAATACCACACGCCGGGGCTTTGGGCGAACACCTGCTGCACCCATCCCCAGTGGGAGGAAAGCGCCCTCGACTGTGCCACGCGCCGACTGCAGGAGGAACTTGGGATCGCCGACGTGCCGCTGTCCTTCCGCGATACCGTCGAATACCGGGCCGATGTGGGCAATGGCCTGGTCGAGCATGAAGTTGTGGATATCTTTGTGGGCGAACTTCCGAAAGGTGTGGAGCCTGTGATGAATCCCGACGAGGTCATGGACACGATCTGGCGGCCGCTGGACGGGTTGGCGCTGGAGGTGATGCGCGCACCCCGCACCTTCACGCCGTGGTTGCAGATCTACATGCGCGATTATGCTCAGATCATCTTCAGCGCAGAGGCCCAGATCTGAGGGCTGCCCCGGACGGACGAATCTGCTAGCATCCTTCACATCCCGATACGGGTTCAGGAGATCCGGATGAGCCGTCTATTCCCACTCGCCCTCGCCCTTCTGCTGGCACCTGCCGCAGCGCAGGCACAACAACTGATCGGACGCTACTACGCGCTGCTTGGCCCGCAGGATCACGTGAACAGTTCGGGCGCACGGCTCACGGATTTCGGCGCGATCCTGCAACAGGACCGGGCCAATTATCACCGCTTTGGTCGGGCCGAGGCGGAAGACCAGTTCGATCCGATCTTCGGCAACGCACAGCAGCGCGCGCGCATCCCGTCGATCTGGACGCTGGGACCGAGCGCAAGCGGGATCCCGGCCTTCGTCGCCTCGGGAAACACGTCCTATGTCTATGTCGAGATCTACGGTTTCGGCTCCACGCCGTCCTATATCGTGGTGCACCAGGGCGCGGGTTAGGCCCGCGCTGCCAGAACCTCCACGCCCATGGCCGCAAGGGCCGCGGCGGCGATATCACCGGCGGTCAGGCCCGCATCGGCATACATGTCACCCGGGCTGGCCTGGTCGATGAAACGGTCGGGCAAGTGCAAGCTGCGAACGGCGCAGCGGCCGTCAAGTTGACCGCTGGCGGCAAGGTGATGCAGCACGATCCCGCCGAAGCCCAGCATCGCGCCCTGCTCCACCGTGATCAGGGCCGCATGCCGATCCACCAGACGATCCACCAGGTCGGTATCCAGCGGCTTGGCGAAGCGCGCATCGGCGATCGTCACGCTCAGGCCGCGCGCCTCCAGCTCCCGCGCGGCGTCGGTCGCTTCCGCCAGATGGGCCCCGAAGGACAGGATCGCGACGTCGCGGCCGTCCTGGATCACGCGGCCCCGGCCAATCTCCAGCACCTCGCCCGCGTCCGGCAACGCCACGCCGGTCCCCTCCCCGCGCGGATACCGCAGGGCGATGGGGCCGCTGTCATGGGCGGCGGCGGTGGCCATCATGTGCACCATCTCGGCCTCGTCGGCGCAGGCCATCACGGTCATGTTGGGAAGCGCGGCAAGATAGCCGATATCGAAGGCGCCCGCATGGGTGGGACCGTCGGCGCCGACCAGCCCCGCCCGGTCGATCATGAACCGCACCGGCAATTTCTGCAAGGCGACGTCATGGACCACCTGGTCATAGCCGCGCTGGAGGAAACTGGAATAGATCGCGCAGAAGGGTTTCAGCCCACCCGCCGCCATCCCGGCGCTGAACGTCACGGCGTGCTGTTCGGCGATCCCCACATCGAAGACGCGCTTTGGAAACACCTTCTGCATCGTCGCAATCCCGGTGCCGCCCGGCATGGCGGCGGTGACGCCGACGATCCGGTTATCCGTCTCTGCCATGCGCAACAGGGTCTTTCCGAAGACGCCGGTGTAACTTGGCGCGTTTGGGGCGGATTTCGCCTGCACGCCGGTGGCCACGTCGAACTTGGCGACCCCGTGGTAGCAATCGTCCGACAGCTCGGCCGGGGAATAGCCCTTGCCTTTCACGGTCACCGCATGGATCAGAACCGGCCCGTCCGCCCGGGCCTTGGCGGCGCGCAGCGTGGTCAGCAATTCGCCCATGTCATGCCCGTCAATGGGCCCGATATAGGTGAAGCCCAGATGCTCGAACAAGGTGGCCGAGGGCTGGTGGCCCGTTACCAGTTCCCGCGCGCGCTCCGCGCCCTTGCGCAGGGGCGCGGGCAGGTGCTGGGCCACGCCGTCGGCGATGTCCTTCAGGGTCGCCAGCGGCGATTTCGTGGCAAGGTCGGTCAGGTAGCGCGACATCGCACCCACCGGCGGCGCGATGCTCATTTCGTTGTCGTTGAGGATCACGAACAGCCGCTTGCCCAGGGCGCCCGCGTTGTTCAACGCCTCGTAGGCCATGCCCGCGCTGATCGAGCCGTCGCCGATCACGGCGATCGCATCGCCCGTCGCTTCCCCCAGCTCGTTCGCCATGGCAAATCCAAGTGCGGCAGAGATCGAGGTGGAGGAATGCGCCGCCCCGAACGGGTCATAATCCGACTCGGCGCGCTTGGTGAAACCGCTCAGCCCACCCTTCTGGCGCAGGGTGCGGATACGGTCGCGCCGCCCGGTCAGGATCTTGTGGGGATAGCATTGGTGGCCCACATCCCAGACCAGCTTGTCATAGGGCGTGTTGAAGACCGCGTGAATGGCAACGGAAAGCTCCACCACGCCAAGCGACGATCCCAGATGCCCGCCGGTTTGCGACACGGCGGAAATGACCTCGGCGCGCAGCTCGTCGGCGCAGGTGGCCAACTCGGTATCGCTCAAACGTCGCAGATCGGACGGATAGACGACGCGGTCGAGAATGGGGGTATTCGGGCGGTCCATGGGCGTTCTCCGTCTCGGATACGGTGGTCAGGGACTGACCGAAACCGCGATCACGTTTCCCGATGGGGGTCTGACATCCGCCGGGTCCTGGGGTGTCTGGCGACGAACCTGGGGCCCGCCGCCAGACCGCATCTCATTCGAAGGCCGAGTAGTCGGGCGGGCCTTGTGTCACGGCCAGTTCGGGCCAGTTGTGGATCACGTTGGTGCCGTTGAGCGGCTGCTGATAGCCTTGGTGGCAGGTGCGGCACGCCGCCATCGGCGCATCGCCGTACACCGGCCCAAGGCGTTCGGGCGGATACACGTCCTGCAACGGCACGAGGTAATCGGCCAGCATTTCCTGCACCATGATGATGCCAAGCGACGCGGTGCCCCATTGCGGGGTATTCTGCCCGCCATCATAGAACGCGCGGGAGTTGTGGCAGAACGTGCAGTTCACCCCCAGCGAGTTCGCGATGTAGTTCATGAAGGCATAGGTCCGCTCGGTCTGCTGGATCAGGGGATCGCCCGGCATCTGCTGTTCGCGCGACACAAGGCTGTGCACCGCGATCGGGTTGTAGCCCCCGTCGGCGGCTTCCAGCAGGTAATGCTCCAGATAGTCCGAGGGCAGCGACGTGAAGTTCGACGTCATCGTGGCCCGGTTCTGGATCCCGCTCCAGCCTTCGGCATTCGCGTTGACCGGGCTGATCCGGAACCAGATGTTGTTCGGAACCGGCTGGCCCCGGTGGCACGTGTAGCAGGTGACGCCGACCTGGTAGTTGGCGTTCACGTGGGCATCCCAGTTGGCATTGATGTTGCGCGTCATCTGCAACATCGAACGGGCGACGACCTTTGTATAGAGGTCATCGTCCGCATATATCCCATCGGCCGCATTGGCATGGCAATAGGTGCAGCCTTCATCCGGCGCGACCCACAGGGTTATCGCGTTCATCAGCCGATTGAAGTTCGCATCGGTCAGATCGCCCAGAACCTGGACGTTCTCGTAGATGTCGCCGGCCAACTCGTCTCCCGCCTCGGGGACGAAGGGCTCATCGGTGTAGAAATCTGCCACCGTCGGATCGCCCGCAGCCAGACTGCGCTCGAACTCGGCCACATGCATGCCGGTCCCCCGGGGGCCGGTCTGCATTGACGCCGTGGCATAGGGCTGCCCGAAACCGACGATCATCGCCGCGACGAACACCGCCCCCCCCACGATCCCGACGGCGATCGCCGGGCCGAAGATGTTGGTAGGATTGTCGGAATTCCACTTGTCAAACCACTTGGGAAACATGGCTCACTCCCCCCCGCGCGTGACGCCGCCGAAATCCTCGTAGCTGCCGTAGGCTTCGTAGCCATAGGGCGCCAGATAATCGGGGGCGAAGTTGTGTTCCTGGGCCCAGATGAACCAGTTGTCGACGACGGTGCCGGTCAGCAGGATCCCGATGCCGCCGGTGATCGGCGTCAGCACCGCGAACCACCAGGCCCAGCGGTGAATGCCTTCCATGGTGGCGTTGAAGCCCATGGTCCAGCGCCAGAACAGACCGGCGCGTTCCGAGGCGGTGCCCCGGTCCACGATCTGCTCCAACTCCCGGTCGCCGCCGTAGCGGGTGACGGCCAGAATGGTGGCGCCGTGCATCGCGAACAGCAGCACGGAGCCGTAGAGGAACACGATCGAAAGGCAATGGAACGGGTTGTAGTAGAGGTTCCCGTACCGGATCGAGAAGGCCGTGGTCCAGTCCAGGTGCGGGAAGATGCCGTAGGGCACCGCCTCGCTCCACGATCCCATCAGGATCGGACGAAACAGGCCAAGCACGAGGAACAGCCAGATCGCGGCCAGGAAGGCCCAGGCGATGTGCTTGCCCATCTGGTGTTCGACCGCCAACAGGTAGGTCCGCAGCCACCAGCTCATGACCGAGATCAGCAGGAAGAAGCTGGAGATGATGTACCAGCCGCCATCGTTCAGCGGCGGCATACGCAGGCCCCATTCCGGTCCCGGCGGCTCCAGCGACAGCCAGAACAGCTGCCGGATGAATTCCGGGATCGACCAGTCCACGTGGGACAGCATGTTGATGCCGACGATGTTGAACCACAACAGGCCGGTGGCAAGGCTCACAAGTCCGGCCCAGCCCAGGTATATCGGCCCCAACTGTGCATTGCCGATCCAGCCCAACAGGGTCGAAAAGCGCGATCCCTTGGTGCGTTCCCGCCAGAGCGTGCCCTGGTCGTCCATGCCGACCTCGGGGTCGCCCTGAACCTGCACCTGGGTGAAGATGTTCTGATATTCGAAGTAAGCCATGGCTCAGTTCCCTCCCACAAGAACGGGGGCGTTGGTGCCGTAGGTCGCCATGCCGGTCGTGTCATAGACCACGCCCTGATCCGGCCAGATCGGCAGGTCGAGCCACCAGTTCCACCATTCTGGCCAACCGGAGGTCCAGACCGGGCCCGAAATCACGATGCAGACCGCGCTCCAGAACACCGCCGCCAGCGCCAGCAACATGCCGACGCGGTGGATACCCAGCGTGCCGACGGAGTAGCCGATGAAATCGCGGAAGAAGGTGTCCTCGTGGTCCGGCGTCTTCATCAGCGTGCCCTTCTCGGGGTTCGCCGCTGACAGGATCAGGCCGCCATGCAGCGCCAGCGCGAAGGTCGTCGTGAAGAACAGCGTTACCGCCAGCATATGCGCCGGATTGTAGTGGAAATGCAGGTAGGAATAACCCACGTTCGACACCCAGTCGAGGTGGCTGAAGATGCCATAGGGAAAGCCGTGGCCCCAGGCGCCCATCAGAAGCGGACGGATGATGACCAGCGTGACATAGGCGAGGATCGCGAAGCTGAAGGCGAAGGGGACGTGATATCCCATGCCCAGCTTGCGACAGATCTCCACCTCGCGCAGCGCCCAGCTTACGAAGGCGCCGACCGCGCAGAACGTGATGATCTGCCAAAGCCCACCCTCCATCAGCGGCGCGAACCCAAGGCCATAGCTCAGGTCGGGCGGCGCGATGTTGATCGTCCAGGGGTTGAAGTTGCCCTGCATGGCAGCCCCCCAGAAGATCAGGATTGTGCCCAACAGGGCGAAAAAGGCGGTCGTGACACCGAAGAAGCCGACGAAGAACGGCCCCACCCAGAAGTCGAACAGATCGCCGCCAACCAGCGTCCCTCCGCGGACGCGATATTTTTTCTCGAAGCTTAGCAATGCCATGCGTTCTCTCCGCGTTCGGCGGCCTGCCGCCCAGGTCGGTCAATCAGCCGTCAGTGTCGTGTTGTCGGTTTGCCGCGGGCGAACCCGGTTCGGGCCGCCCGCAGCGATTGGTGTTGCCGTCAATCCGAAGCCAGCGATTACTGGCCCAGGCTCATTGCGGCATTTTCGAACCAGTTCACGCCGGACGACAGAACCACCAGGTGGATCATCGCGGCCAGCAGGAAGAGGAATACACCCTGTGCCACGAACACGCGGCGAGGGTCGAAGATGAGCCAGATCTTGTAGAATTTAGCCATATCTTGTGTCCTCCTCAGAACCAGGGCGCCCAGATGTACGTGGCGATATGAGCAACAACGGCAACGGCAGAGAACAGCCAGAGCCCGCTCATATACACCGCGTGCAATTCTTGCGCCTGCTCGTCGGTGAGACCTGTGAAAGACAGGTCGGAATTATCAGCCATTTTTTCCTCCGGAACGTCAGAACTGATGCCGCAAACCCTGCGGCCAGGCCCCGACAAGGCCTCATTACCTTGCCGGCATTCCACGCACGCACCCCGGTTCAAGGGGGTGGGTCGTGAACGCTCTCGCGGCTCCGGTCGTCACGCCGTGAATGGTCTTTCCCGTTCCGCATACCTGGGTCTAGACAGGCTCTAACATGCGGGTTCGGGCGTGTATTTGTCAGGCGGCGAAGATCATCGGGGTGATGATATGCGCCTGAAGCCAGGCCCGTTTGATCGGGCCCTTGTCGGTCATGTGGCCCGCCTTGATCGCCGAGAACGCCCAGGTCAGGGTCGCCAGCGGCAGGCAGGCCAGGAAAATGATCGCGAAATAGATCAGGAACTCGGTGCGGGGCGGTTTGGCCGCCCGCGTGCCCGGTGCGTTCGAGGTCATGTCACTCATTGGTCTTTCCTCCCTCAGAGAAATCGAACCCCGCAGGCGCAAGGCGCCTGACGGTGTCTTTGACGACCCGCTCGGCACCAGTTTCCAGCGCGGCCTTTTCGGCAGCATCGCGCAGGGTCTTGGCGGCGGAAATGCGGGTCAGAATGGGGTGTTCGGCCACGATCCGGTCCAGAAGCGCTTGCGCGTCCGGGTCCCAGGGGAAATCGCGGCGAAGGGTCGTGGGCGTCGCGGCGGCGCTGTCCAGGTCGCTGCCCAGCGGCAGGATATGGAACAGGGCGTCGAACAGGCCGTTGCAGACCTCCTGCACCAGGTAGGTCGCGCCGGCGAAGCCCATGAAGGGCGTGCCCGTGGCCCGCCGGATCGCGGCGCCGGGGAAGCTGGCGGGGATGAAGGCGGGTTTGGGGCCGAACCCGGCCGCCATTTCCGCGAGATACATCTTCTCGTTGATCGAACCCATCAGGATCAGCGGACGCTTCTCGCTGATCATGGCGCGAACCTTCTCGTTATCGGTCTTCTTGCCACGGGTCCGGGCCACCGCGAAGGCGCAGGGCAGACCCATGTCGTCTTCCAGGAACTTCCGGATGCCGCGCGCATAGGTTTCATTCGCCACGATCCCGAAGGAGGCCGTGGCAAAGAAATCCTGCGTGACCGACCGCCACAGATCCCAGACCGGCTTGATCGTGGAATGTTTTTCGCGCGCGATGAAGGGTTCGGGGTCGAGGCCCGTCATCTCGCCCAGCGTGCGCAGGAACTTCGTGGTGCTGTCGATGCCGATGGGCGCCTGCAGGTAAGGCTTGTCCAGAACTTCGCATAGTCCCCGCCCGAACTCGCGATACATGCAGATGTTGACGTCCGCATTCACGAGGTTGCGCATCTCGGCCAGATGGGCGCCCAGCGGCATGACCATGTTGACCACGGCCCCGATGCCTTCGACCAGGCGACGGATCTCGTGCAGGTCCGAGGGCATGTTGAACGTGCCATACATCGGCCCAAGGATATTGACGCGCGGCGCGGCACCCTCTTCGCGCTTCTTCTCCGGCGGCATCCGACCCTTGGTCATGCCGAACTCGGTGAAGATCCATGTCATCGCGCGATCCGCGCTTTCCCATTGATCCTCGTCGATGGTGCGCGGCAGGAAGCGCTGGATGTTGGTCCCCATGGGCGTGACGCCGCCGCCGATCATCTCGGCGATGGATCCGGTGACCACCACGGCCGGCAGCGCCGGGTCGAGCGTGCCCCAGGCGCGCTTCATCGCGCCCTCGGTGCCGTCGCGGCCAAGCTCTTCCTCGCCCAGTCCGGTCACCACGATCGGCAGCTCATGGGGCGGCAAGGCGTCGGTGTAGTGCAGCACGGAAGTGACGGGCAGGTTCTCGCATCCGACCGGTCCGTCGATGATGACTTGCAGGCCCTTCACGGCGGTGAAGGCGTAAACGGCCCCCCAATAACCCCCGGCGCGGTCGTGATCCTGAACTAGCATGTCCAGCCTCCCCGCGTATGCACAGGGTGTGTACAGCATATGCACAAGATGTGACTCGGCAAATTTGCACGGAAACGGGCCATCAGATCATCTGCTCCGCTTTTGCCGCACGAGCTTGCTTGTCGAGCTTCTTCTGGTGCGCGGCGCGGAAATCGGGCCGCAGGTTCGGCGCGCCTTCCCAGATGCCGGCCGTGTCGCCCTCGCCCACGCCATCGAAGAAGTCGCGCATGTGGGCCATGCGGTCCTTGTTGGCCATGGCGGCATTGACGACCTGACCCAGCGAACCCGCGCCGGCAGGCCCCATCAGTGGCCGGGCCGAGATCAGATTGGTGAAGTAAAGACTTGGAATACCGAGCTCTTTTCCCTTCTGGACCACGGGCGTCGTGCCGATGGCAAGGTCGGGCTTGATCGCCTCCATCGCGGCGCAATCATCTTCCAGAGAGGCGCGGAATGTCACGTTCACACCACGGGCCTGCAACCAATCGACATCGGGCTTCGACCATTCGGATTTGCCGCAGGCGGTGCCGACATAAGGCACGTCCGCGCCGGATTCGATCAGCAGGCGAGCCACCAGCAGTTCCGAGCCTTCGTAGCCCGAAAGAGTAATGGTGCCCTTGATCGGCGCGGCCTTCAAAGCCGCTGAAATCGCTGGCAAAAACGCGTTCTGGGCCGCTGCGATCTTGTCAGCGCCGACGTTGTAGGCACGACCGATGGCGGCCAGCCATTCGGCGGTGCCGTCATGCCCCACGGGGCCGGAGCCAACTATGGTGCGTCCCGCCGCCTGGAATTCGCGGATTGCGCTCGCGTAGAACGGGTGGATTGCAGCTACAACGCTGGAATCCAACGCGGAATAGAGCTCACGCCACTCACGGCAGGGAACGACCGGACCTGCCGCCAGACCGAGTGGCGCGAGCATTCCTGCAATTCCCAGAGGATCCGCAGGAAACATTTCGCCCAACAGGGTCACTGTCGGACGGTCTGAAACACCCGAGACAGGAGCCTGAACTGGACCGGCCTCCACTTCCTGTCGGGCATAGTTGAGCATCGCCCCGGCCAAGACGTCCTTCGCCTCGGCATGGGTCGGCACCCCAAAGCCCGGAACGTCGATGCCGACGATCCGAACCCCATTGATTTCATCGGGCAATAGCCGCAACGGAACACCGGATGCTGTGGGAACACAGAGGTTTGTGACCACGATCGCATCATAGCGCTCGGGGTCCGCCATGTCGTGGACAGCTTCACGGATGTCTTCGAACAGCTTGCCGGTGACAAGCGTTTCGGAATTGAACGGGACGTAGCCCACGGACCGGCGCGCGCCGTAGAAATGGGATACGAACGTCAGGCCATAAACGCAGCAGGCGGACCCGGACAGAACCGTGGCGACACGACGCATGCGCAACCCGACGCGGAGCGAACCGAAGGCCGGGCACATGCTTTGCGGCTTGTCGTGGGGGCCTTGCGGATAGTCTTTGGCGAACTGATCCAGCATCTCGGACTTACCGGCCTTGCGCGCCGCAGCCTCCATCGTACCGGCACCGGCATGGCAGCCAAAACCGTCTCCAACATGCGGATTAGAGCCTGTTTCCGGTGCATCGCCTTCGATCACGTCAACCTCGGCGGCGGTGTCATATGTGATTTCATGATCGGTCATGCGTTGTCGTACACAACTTCGAGGGACTCTTTGACGACGGCGTTCTTGCCGCGCATGTCGAGGTCGGTCGCAGGTTCAAGCACGACACCGGCCCCAGTGTCAGACCCATCGAACAGCGCCAGAAGCTCGTCCTGGTTCAGCGCGGCAGGGCGCATCGGCGGTGCGACGGCGACATTGTCGCCGAGGGCCGCAAACAATGCGCCCCATTCGGAAGACGCCGTGCCGACGATCTGGTAATTTGCCGATTTCTTGCGCAGATCATCGTTCTGCGGGATCGCAGCAAGGACGGGGATCTGGACCGCTTCGGCAAAAGCCTGTGCCTCGCCCGAACCATCGTCCTTGTTGATGACCAAACCCGCAACACCGACATTCCCGCCCATCTTGCGGAAGTACTCCACCGCCGAGCAGACATTGTTGGCAACATAAAGGGACTGCAGGTCGTTCGACGCCACGAGGATCACCTTCTGTGCCATGTCGCGGGCGATCGGCAGGCCGAAGCCGCCGCAAACCACATCTCCCAGGAAGTCGAGCAACACGTAGTCGAAATCCCAATCGTGAAAGCCCAGCTTCTCCAGCAGCTCGAAGCCGTGGATGATGCCGCGGCCACCACAGCCGCGTCCGACTTCCGGCCCACCGAGCTCCATTGCGAATACTCCGCCGCGCTTGAAGCAGACGTCGCCGATCTTCACCTCTTCGCCGGCCAGTTTCTTCTTGCTGGAGGTTTCAATGATCGTAGGGCAGGCCTTGCCGCCGAACAGAAGGGACGTAGTGTCGGATTTCGGATCGCACCCGATCAGCAGGACGCGCTTGCCTTGTTCCGCCATCATGTGGCTGAGGTTCGCCAAGGTGAAGCTTTTGCCGATTCCGCCCTTGCCATAGATTGCGATGATCTGGGTTTTCTTGGTGGGTTCGCCTTGGGGAACTTCCAGCGTTGGTTCGTTGGCTTCGTCGCGAAGGTTCGCGTCGTAGTCCTTGAGGTTCGGAATATCTTTCATGCGGCGTTCTCCCAATTCAGAATCATCTTGAGGCAGGACGCATCCTCGAAGGCGGTCTGATATGCCTCCGCCGCATCGGACGCGGGCCGTGTATGGGTGATCAGGCCGTCCAGGCTGAGCGCGCCGTGGTTGATCAGGTCACGGGTCGCAACGAGGTCCGCACGGGTCCATTCGGCGGCGACGCGCAGACGCGCCTCGCGCATGAAGGCTGGCGGGAAAGCGAAGGAGAGCGGCTCGGGGTAGAACCCCGCGAGGACAATCTCGCCGCCCTTTGCAAGCCGACCGATCAGGGCGTTGAGCAGGTCGGACTGGCCGCTGGCATCATAGATGCACCTGTAATCACGGCGCTCGTCGGCATCTGGGTGAATGACTTGATAGCCCACGGCACCGGCGGCCCGTTTTTCGTTGATCTCCCACACCGTTGGAGCCTTGCCACCCGCTGCGATCGTCAATCGCGCCAGAAGACGCCCGAAGACCCCGTGGCCGACGATCAGATCCGGCAATTGCTTGTCGAGTCCCGCCATCGCATGTCTTGCGGTAGCGGCCAGCGCCAGCAAAGCACCTTCGGCCTTGAGCGTGGGATCAATCTTCACGGCGCGCTCGGGCGCAGTGACAAGGCGATGCGTTGCGCCGCCGAAAAGGCCCTTGATGTCACCATAGCAATTGGCGCCCGGAACAAACACGCGATCGCCAGGCTTGAAGCCCGATTCGGCGCAGGCTTCGACGACCTCGCCCGCTGCTTCATAGCCAGGTACAAGCGGGTATCCCATGCCGGGAAATGGGGGCATCTGGCCCGACCAGAACAGTTTTTCGGTGCCGGTGGAGATCCCCGAGTAGTTCACCTGCACAACGATGTGCTTGTCTTTGGGACGCGTCAGCGCGACTTGGCCAAGGCCGAGGGCCCTTGGTCCTTCCAATATGACAGCATTGCTATGCACGATTACATCTCTCCCCTCGTTTGGTCGCCCTGTTCGCTGCCGACGGCAGGAAGAATCTTTGCAGGCGATCCTATAAGTGTCAGTCTACCCTGACACTTTAATATGTCAATCTGATTAGACATTTTCGTTGAGGTGTTCGTGCAAGTTTACACTTTGGTCGCGAGGATCAGGCCGGTGACGAATGGCCTTGCAGTCTTGACGACGCGGATATTTCTGAAGCCTGCTTGGTGCAGATGGCCGACGATCTCGCCCGCGGCACGGGCTTTCCCGGTGCGCATTGCCATGCAGTAGATCCCGAAATAGGCGTCACCGGGTCGGGTTGGTGCAGCGTCGCCCGCCATCGGTTCGGCCACGATGATGCGGCCTTGATCGCAGAGAGCGGCATGGGCCTTGGCCAGCAACATTCGCACCGTTTCGTCGCTATGGTCATAAAGCACGCGCACGAGGCTGATTGCATCTGCGCCGTCCGGCAGAGCCTCCGTGCGGAAGGATCCGCCGGTGATCCGGCTGCGATCGGACATGCCCTCCCGCTCGAACCGGGCAGTTGCCGGTGCGATGACGGCCGACAGATCGAAGAGGTGAAGCGCCAGATCGGGATAGGCAGCGCCCGCAGCAGCCAGGAAAACGCCGGTTCCTCCGCCGACATCCAGAAGCGTTCGGGTTCGGCTCAGATCCAGATGCGCCAAGGCCTCTTCCGCCACGAGGGTTTGGCTATCGGCCATCAGTTCGGAATAGGTGGCGGCAACATCCTCGGGCACGGCACCCTGCGCACCGAACACATAGGGCCAGAAACCGGCCAGCTCGGTATCCGATCCATCCCGAAAGAAGGCCACCGGGTCGGCAAGATCGCGATAGAGCACATCGTGGTGGCGGATCATTTGCGACAGCCCCGGTATACCGGGAAGAGCCGCGCCCAAGCGACCAAGCGCGTAACGCCCATCGCGCCGCCGCGTCATCAGCCCCAATGCCGCAGCGCCATTGGCGAGCACGCGCATGCGTGCTTCGGGGATACCGATGCGCCGCGCCAAGTCGGATATGCTGCGCGGACTTTGTGCCAAGTGATCGGGCAAGTCCAGTTCGACGAAGGCCATGAGAATCTGGCTGTGGACGAAACCGGCAACAAGATCGAAAAGGGCTTCTCCATCCTTGCGCGCGATATGCGCCGCAATGGGAAACCGTGCCGCCCGTTTCTGAAACGCGCGCGATCCGATCAAGTTGGTGCGCCACGCGTAGATGCGATCCCTGAGAGAACGTTGCACCGGATGCGGATCGGCCAGTGCCATTTTACTCGGCGGCCTGCACCGGCGGCATGACCGGGATGAGACGCTCGGCCGTCTTGCGCACCATTTCCGCCAGCATGGCTTCGCCAGGACAAGACGGGATGGAGGAGATCGCGCCGGAAAGGATATCTTCCAGCCGACGGATTGCGCCACGCACTCCCAAGGCGGTTACCGCATTCGGTCGATCGTTGATTTCATCCTGATGGGCAGGCTTGCCAAGAGTGACCTCGTCATAGAGCGCGTCCCGCAGGTCGTCGGCGACTTGAAACGCCTCGCCGATCCGGGCGCCAAGCTCGGTCCATGGCGCGGGATCGTGACCGGCGGCTGCGGCACCCATGCGGGTCGCGGCCGTGAAAAGCGCACCTGTCTTGGCGCGATGATAGGCGCGGAGGTCGATCTTGCTTTCGCTTTCCCACCCCTGACCAGCACAGATGCCGCCGGGCATGCCGGTGGATTGTCCTAGAATGCGGATCACGTCGATCGACCGCATCGGGTCGAGGTGGGCGATACGGGCAAGCGTTTCAAAGGACGCAATGATCAGCGAGTCGCCTGCAAGCAGTGCCAGCGGTTCGCCAAAAGCCTTGTGAACGGACGGTTTGCCCCGGCGTGTATCGGCATTGTCGAAGCAGGGCATGTCATCATGGACGAGGCTGGCACAATGAATCAACTCGATGGCGGTCGCGGCAGCGTCGGCCAGTGCAGGTTGGTCATCACCACACGCGAGGGCCACGGACAAGCAGATTGTCGGGCGAATACGCGCCCCGCCTGGATTGACCGAATAATCCAGCGCCTGAGCCAGCTTGGGAGGGGCATCCGCGCCTTGCCCTTCGGCAATCGCGGCGGAAATGGCACGTTCGATGCGGGACTTGAGGGGCATGGTTGTCTTCCTCCGCAATGGGATTCGGTTCGCAAGATTGACATTCAACCTGTAAATCAGACTGGACATATCTCGACGGCGTGTCAACATTGGCTGACACTTGGAGGATCGTTCGCTGTCCCATTCTGGCGCAATGCCCCGCGCTGTCGTAATCGGTGCCGGCATCGGCGGGCTTTCGGCTGCTTTGCGGCTGGCGGCGCGCGGGTTGGCGGTAACTGTCGTCGAAGCTGCAGAGGCTCCCGGCGGCAAGATGCGTGTCACTTCTTCCGAGGCCGGGCCTGTAGATATCGGTCCGACGGTGCTAACCATGCGCCCCGTGTTCGAGGCACTCTTCGCCGATCTCGGCGAAGTCCTGTCCGATCACGTCACACTGCATCGCAACCCGGTTCTCGCCCGCCATTGGTGGCGCGACGGGTCCACACTTGATTTGCACGATGACCCGGAGGTCAGCGCACAGGCCGTTCGCGATTTTGCAGGTGCGAAGGCCGAACGGCAGTTTCGTCGCTTCTCGGCGTCCGCCAAGACGTTATTGGAAGCCTTCGATCAACCCATCATGCAGGCGGAAGAGCCTCGGCTCGGCGCTCTGACCGCCCATGTGCTGCGCCGTCCGTCCCTGATACCGTCCATGGCGCCGGGATTGAGCCTCGCACGCAAGTTGCGCTTCACGTTCTCGGACCCGCGTTTGCGACAGCTGTTCGGGCGCTATGCGACCTATGTGGGCGGCTCGCCCTATCAATCGCCGGCTGTTCTGGGTCTGATCTGGCAGTCCGAAGCGCAAGGTGTGTGGAGCGTCGAGGGGGGCATGCATGCTTTGGCCCGCGCCATGCAAGGCCTTGCGATTTCGCACGGTGTCGCATTTTCGTTCGGGGTCGCTGCCAGTCACATCGCACAACAGGGCGGACGGGTTTCCGATGTCCATCTCGCGGACGGCTCGCGTCTTCCTGCGGATGTGGTGGTCTTCAACGGCGATCCAAATGCGTTGACCATGGGGCACTTGGGGAAATCTTCCGAGGCCGCTGTGACGGCCAGAGCCACCCAGCCGCGCAGCCTTTCGGCCTTCGTCTGGGGGTTTGCCGCGCGTCCGGCAGGCGTCACCCTGTCCCATCACAATGTCTTCTTTGCCGAGGATCCCGAAATCGAGTTCGGAGACATCGCCCAGGGCCGGATGCCCAGAGACGCCACGATGTACGTTTGCGCGCAGGATCGCGGTCATGGCCCGCTACCGGAGCTTGAGCGTTTCGAGATCATCATGAACGCGCCTTCCGGCCATCATGCGACCCAAAAGGAGAAAGAACTATGCCGAACACATTTGTTCGAGACGCTAAGATCCATGGGTCTGACATTTTCTCCCATGCCCGGAACGACGTCGCTGACAACTCCGACGGATTTCGCGATCGCGTTTCCCGGATCGGAGGGTTCCCTCTACGGGCGGAGCCCACATGGCATGCTGGCAACGTTTCATCGGCCGACGGCGCGAACAGCGATTCCGGGGCTTTATCTTGCGGGAGGCGGGGCACATCCGGGGGCCGGGGTGCCGATGGCATGCCTCTCCGGCAAGCACGCGGCCGCGGCGATCTTGAACGACCTTGCTTCGACATTGCCGTTCCGCCGGACGGTTACGCCTGGTGGTATGTCGATGGGATCAGCGACGACGGCACGCGCGCGATCTCCATCATCGGCTTCATAGGGTCGGTCTTCAGTCCGTGGTATCGATGGAGCGGGCGCAGAAATCCAGCAAACCATTGTTGCCTGAACGTCGTGACATACGGGCGTGGCGGTCGCTGGACCATGACCGACCGGGGCGAGAAGGCCCTCGACCTGTCTCGCGACCGGCTTCAGATCGGTCCCTCCGCAATGGTGTGGAAGACCGACCGGCTGGAGGTGCAGATCGACGAGATCTGCACTCCCCACGCGCAGCGGATCAGGGGCACCGTTACTATACATCCCTCCGCTCTGACCGATCAGGAATTGCCGTTGACCGACGACGGCGCACATATCTGGCGCCCCTTCGCACCCACCGCGCGCATCGAGGTTTGTCTGAACCGTCCTGGCTGGTCCTGGGCCGGACACGGTTATTTCGATGCAAATTTCGGCACCCGAGCACTGGAAACGGATTTCGATTACTGGACATGGGGAAGATTCCCGCTCAGGGACGGGTCGGCTTGCTTCTACGACCTCGAGCGACGCGACGGAACGACATTGGCCACGGGTGTCGGTTTCCAGGTTGACGGCACACCATACGCCGTTGAAATGCCTCCAAAACAGAGACTATCCCGCCCGCTCTGGATGGTTCGTCGGGAAACCCGCTGCGATGCAGGTTATCGGCCATTACAGGTCAAAGCGATGCTGGATGCGCCGTTTTATAACCGATCGGCGATCCGCACGCGGATCAATGGCGAAGAGACCGTAGGGGTACACGAGGCCCTCGACCTCGGCCGTTTCCGGAAGCCGTGGCTAATGCCGGTACTTGCGGTGCGGGTTCCCCGGCGCCAGCATTGGTCCGCCGGGTAGGTTGTCGCCCGGCGCCTCGCTGTCCATATAGGGCTCAAGCGAATGGAGACCTCAATGGCACAAGACAAATTCCCCGGTTGGCATGGCACAACGATCATCGGCGTCCGAAAGGGTGGTCGCGTCGTCATCGCGGGGGACGGGCAGGTGAGCCTTGGACAGACTGTCATCAAGGGATCAGCCCGGAAAGTGCGCCGGTTGAAACCGGGTGGATACGAAGTTTTATGTGGCTTTGCCGGATCGACGGCGGATGCTTTCACGTTGTTGGAGCGATTGGAAACCAAGCTGGAGACAACCCCGGGTCAGCTTCAACGCGCCTGCGTGGACCTGGCCAAGGATTGGCGGACGGACAAATATCTCCAGAAACTGGAAGCAATGCTCATCGTGACCGATGGCACCGATCTCTACATCATCACCGGCGCCGGTGACGTGCTGGAGCCGGAACATGGCATAGCCGCCATCGGTTCCGGCGGAAACTACGCTTTGGCCGCAGCGCGCGCCATGATGGACGGGCCGGATGATGCCGAAGCGATCGCGCGCAAGGCGATGGCGATCGCGGCTGACATCTGCGTATACACCAATGGCACTCTGACCGTGGAAAGTATCGGCGGATGAGTTCTTTCACCCGCGACGATATCCGGGCTGCCGTAGCCGCCGGCGTGATGAGCGAGGCGCAAGCCGTGTCGCTGATTACCCTGTCGGAAGAACGTCAGGGCTTTCGCGCAAAACGCTCTGGCATGGATGAGCCGTTCGAACTGTTCAGGGGCTTCAACGAGATCTTCATAGTAGTCGGATTGTCGATCCTTTTTGCCGGCTGGTCAGGGGTCACCGGGTTCTCGGTCTTCGGGATTTCGCGGGGCTATATCCTTGGCCTCCTGTTCTCTCTGGTGGGAATGGGTGGCGTGGTCCTTCTGGCGCGCTATTTCACACTGATCCGTCGCATGGTCGCACCATCCATAGCGCTCGCTGTGATGTTCGGGCTGTCGGCACTGCAATTCGGCCTGTCCCTGGGGGCATTTCTGGATGCCAATTTCCAGTTGGGATGGACCATAGCAGCGGGCGTGGCCGGGCTGTTCCTGCTGGGATATTACCGCCTTTTCCGCGTGCCGTTCACTGTCGCTCTGATCGCCTTGTCTGTCGGAGTCGTCACCTTCGGATTGGCAACATTGGGTGGATCCATCCCTTCTTCTGTCCAGGATTTCTTCCTGCTTTCAGCGGACGGACCCTTTGCGATCCTGACGATCCTCCTTGGCCTGGGGGCACTGTGCGTGGCAATGATCTTCGATATGAGCGACCCGCACCGTGTGACCCGGCGCGCGGCGTCCGGTTTTTGGCTGCACATCATGGCAGCGCCAGCGATCGTTAACACTGTCGCGCTAACCTTGTTCCAGCAAGCCGACGCCAGTGCGCAACTCGGGCTTCTGGTATACATCGTGATCATGGCGCTCTTTGCAGTGATCATCGACCGACGATCCTTTCTCGTGTCGGGCGTCGGTTATATCGTCGCACTTTCGATCTCCATAGTGGATGGCGACGCCGCGTTCCTTGTTGTCCTGCTTCTTGGCGGCGGCCTGGTTCTTCTTGGCGCGCAATGGGAACGTCTGCGCGGCAGCATCATGCACGCCCTTCCCGCCTTTCCCGGAAAAAACCGTCTCCCCCCTTGGGGCGCATTGGAGCCTACCCATGAGTGACCTGACCCCTCGCGAAATCGTCTCGGAGCTTGATCGGTTCATCATCGGGCAGACGGATGCCAAGCGTGCCGTCGCCGTCGCCTTGCGCAACCGCTGGCGGCGCAAGCAATTGGGCGATGACCTGCGAGACGAGGTTTATCCGAAGAACATCCTCATGATCGGCCCGACTGGCGTCGGCAAGACGGAGATCAGCCGCCGCTTGGCCAAGCTCGCCCGTGCGCCGTTCATCAAGGTGGAGGCCACCAAGTTCACCGAGGTCGGCTATGTCGGACGCGATGTAGATCAGATCGTCCGCGACTTGGTCGACGCGGCGCAGGCCATGATCCGCGAGAACATGCGCGAAGAGGTGAAGGCCAAGGCCCATGAGGCGGCCGAAACGCGGGTGATCGAAGCCCTTGCCGGGGAAACTGCGCGCGACCAGACCCGCGAGATGTTCCGCAAGAAGCTGCGCGCCGGGGAGTTGGACGCCACGATCATCGAGCTGGAGCTGACGGATACTTCAAACCCATTGGGTGGTTTCGAGATTCCGGGGCAGCCAGGTGGCATGGGCGGCGGCATGATGAACCTCGGTGATCTGTTCAAGGGCTTGGGGGGCGGCAGAACGGTCAAGCGGCGGTTGTCGGTTGCGGCCAGCTACGCGCTTTTGATCGACGAGGAAGCAGACAAGCTTCTGGATCCAGAAATGGTCACAAAAGAGGCGCTGCGCGCGGTCGAACAGAACGGCATCGTATTCATCGACGAAATCGATAAGGTCTGCGCCCGAACGGATGCGCGCGGCGCCGATGTCAGTCGTGAAGGTGTGCAGCGCGATCTCTTGCCGTTGATTGAAGGAACGACCGTTTCCACAAGACATGGGCCAGTGAAAACCGATCATATTCTGTTCATAGCCTCGGGTGCATTCCATATTGCGAAGCCTTCGGACCTTTTGCCGGAATTACAGGGCCGCCTTCCCATCCGTGTAACTCTGCGTCCCCTGACAGAGCAGGATTTCGTACGCATCCTGACCGAAACGGACAATGCCCTGACGCTGCAATATACCGCACTGATGGCAACTGAAGAAGTTGCCGTGACCTTCACGCCCGAGGGGATTGAAGCATTGGCCAAGATCGCAGCCGAGGTCAACGAGAGTGTCGAGAATATCGGCGCGCGACGGCTTTATACGGTGTTGGAGCGTGTGTTCGAAGAGTTGAGCTTTACCGCCCCTGACCGTCCAGGTGATGCGGTCACAGTAGATGCGGCTTTCGTGGAAAAGAACCTGGGCGAATTGACCCGACGCACTGACCTTAGCCGCTATGTCCTCTAGCGGCGGCGCTTAAGGTAGACATAGTACGCTCCGCCTCCTCCGTGCTTTTGATGTGCCTCGCGGATGTCGAGGACCAGGGCGCCAAGCGGCGGGGCGGTCAGCCAGCCTGGGACCTGATGGCGCAGGATGCCGCGCCGGATTGGTATCGGGCCGCCAATGTCGCGATCCTTACCCTTTCCCGTAACAATTATGACCAGCCGTTTCTCCGCTTCCCGCGCGGCGAAGATGAAACTGATAAGCGCGGGATGTGCCTCCGCCAGGGTCATTCCGTGGAGGTCGAGCTTGCCTTCGGGCTTCAGCTTGCCACGGACCATGCGCTTGTGGGTGGCATGATCCATTTTGACGGGCGCATGCGTCATGCGGGCGGACAGGGTTGTGGAGTGGATCAAACTGTCGGAGTTGAAAGCGGCCTTTTCACCCACTCGAAAGGCGGGCAACCTCTCGACGGTCGAAGTCGGTGCAGACTGGATCGGACGCCGCGCTACTGTCGGCTCAACCGGCGCTATCCGTGGTGCACCGCTGCGATCCTTCGGGTTGGTTGTCGCCGCCACGCGTGTCCAAAGCGCCTTGTCATCTTCAGACAGGCCACGTTTTCCGCGCCTCGCCATGGCTCAGGCATCCGGGATAAGTTGATGTGCGCGTTCAATCGGCAAAAGCACCATCATGCGACCGGGGTCCCGGATCAAACCGGCGGCTTCGCCCGCCTCCTCCCCATACCCAAAGAATATGTCCGCGCGCTGCGCCCCTTGAATAGCGCCACCGGTATCTTGCGCGATCATCAGGCGGCGGATCGGGCCGTCACCATCCTTCTCGATCCAGACCGGGGCGCCGAGTGGCGTAAAGTCCGGGTCAACGGCGATTGTCCGGTGCGGGGTGATGTTGCGGTTCATGGCGCCAAGGGGGCCCAGATCGGGGTCCGCGATATCGACTTCGCGGAAAAAGACGTAGCTGGGATTGTGATGCAACAATTCGCGTCCGGCGGCGGGATGGCGTCGGACCCAAGACTGGATCACCTGCGCCGAAACCTGATGGGGCTGATAGACACCACGCCGGACAAGCTCCTGACCGACGGATCGATATTCATGACCATTCCGTCCTCCATATCCAACTCTCACAAATCCACCTTCCGCCAAGCGAATGCGACCAGAGCCTTGAATTTGAAGAAAGAATAGCTCTACCGCGTCATCCACCCAAACGATTTCAAGACCGCGCCCCTCCAGCACACGGCTTTCCTCTATCTGTTCGCGCGAAAGCCATTGGCCGGAAACTTCCGGTGGCATGCGATAGACAGGATAGCGGTATCGCGCTGTCCGGGTGCGGGAACCGTCGAGTTCCGGCTCGTAATACCCCGTGAACAAGGCTGGATTTTCGCCGCCAATCAAGACGGGACGGAAGAACAGTTCGAAGAACGTTCGGGCATCGGGTGCCGTTTCGGCGACCGCGCACAGTGCCCGCCAATCCGAGCCTTCCAAATCCATGCAGGTGTTTCGAAATACGGCAAGAGCTGCAGCGTGATCGTCCTCCGCCCACCCATCGAGGTCATCAAACTGCAGCAATTCCACAGGCTCATCCGCCAAGACCGGTGTGACAGACAAGAGAAACGAAAGGGCTGTCGCAAGCCACCTCATCGATCATCCGTCAGTTGCCACAAGGAGCCAGTTCGGATCGTCGGTACCCATGGAGCGCGAGAACGTCCAAACGTCCCGCTGTCGCTTGATCTCGCTGGCGTTCCCTTCGATGATCTCTCCATCGGCATTTCGCACCACGCTTGTCAGCTCTCCTACGAAACGGATGGTGATGTCCGCTTCATTGACGCTACGGTCAAAGGAGGCGTTCTGCAGGGTAATCTCGCGCACGCCGACAAACTCCGCATCGATACGCAGGCCCTGTTCGTTGCGTTGATTGATAACCGTTTCGAAAGTATGCATCACATCCTCGGCTAGGAACGGACGCAGTCCATCGACATCGCCACGTTCGAACGACATCAGGATCATCTCATATGCCTGACGCGCGCCTTGCAGGAATTCACCAACTCGGAAGCCCGGTTCGGCCAGCTTCATCGCGGCCAGGGCCTTTGCACTGTCCGATCCATCCTCAACATGATCGATGATGTCTTCGTCTGGACCACCTTCGATGACTTCGAAGTCACGTCGTGTGGTGGACCGGGCCGAGTTTGGACGCGCCGGAGGCTTCTCGAATCCTTCGCGTGTTCCCAGAACGGAGCGCAAGCGCAGGATCAGAAAGATCGCGATGCCAGCAAGCACCAGCAGGGACAGAATGGAGTTCATATTGCCTCAGCGTACAATGGGTTCATTTTTTTCGTATCAGGCACATATGTAGGGCAGGGGGTAGATCAAGTCCATCGCACCAGAACGACGGTGTGGACTGAAGCCCGTAGATGCGGCAAGCGTCCGCCACAGATTTGGGACAACGACGATGTGGTTACTCATTGTGTTCATAGCGGTACCATTGATCGAAATCGGCTTGTTCATTCAGGTCGGCGGTTGGATCGGCCTTTGGCCGACGTTGGCGATCGTGCTTGTGACAGCCATCGCGGGGACCGCACTGGTGCGCAGCCAGGGCTCGCAAGCTTTGGCTCAATTGCGGGCAAATTTCGATAATCTGCGCGATCCGACGGAGCCGCTGGCACATGGAGCCATGATCCTGTTTTCCGGCGCGCTGTTGCTAACACCCGGCTTCTTCACGGATTTTGTCGGCTTTGTGCTCTTGATACCGGCCGTTCGTCAAAGAATCTTCGCCGAGTTGAAAAAGCGGGTGAATGTTCAAACCGTGCAGACCGGTGGAAGCTGGCAAGCACAGGATACAACCATCATCGAGGGCAGTTATACAACGGACGATCCGGATCGATCCAAGGGTGGATCGGGGTGGACACGGCATTGAGACTGTCGCGCAGGGCTGATATGGCAGCGCGAAACGCGATCTAAGGAGAACAGAAATGTCCGACGCGACGGCCAACGGTGACGCAAGCGGTGGGGCGGCACAGCCCGCCACGCAGCTTCCGAAGATGCAGATACTGGGACAATTCATCCGCGACCTGTCCTTTGAAAACGCTGCAGTTCAGAACGGCGTCGTGGCCCAGGGGCAGCCAGAGATTCAGGTTCAGGTCGCTCTCGACGCGCGCAAACGGACTGTCGAGAACCAGTACGATGTCATCATGAAGCTGAAGATCGAAAGCAAGACGAAGGAAGATGCGCCCAAATCGATCTTTCTGATCGAACTGGAATATGGTGGTGTCTTCTTGATCGAGAACATCGCCGAACAGCAATTGCACCCGTTCTTGATGATCGAGTGCCCGCGAATGCTGTTCCCCTTTGTCCGGCGCATCATCTCGGATGTGTCGCGCGACGGCGGATATCCCCCGCTGAACCTCGACCAGATCGATTTCGTCTCGCTCTATCGTCAGCAGATCGCCGCACGGGCGGCGCAGCAGCCACAGGGCAGTGCCTGATCAGGACAACCGAAACCAGACCGAATCTTTGCCAATCTTTCGAACAAAGGCCGCATGTGCGGCCTTTTCCTCTTCGGTAATCCGAGGCGGCAGTGGCACAGGCCGTGGCTTGGGACGCCAGTCCTCGTCCCTTGTCGTGTCCGGATTGATAGCTTGAGCTTGGGTCAAGCCAAAGTTTGGCTGCTTGCCGCCGGTCAACTCCAGATACACTTCCGCCAGAATCTCTGAATCGAGCAGCGCGCCATGCTTCTCGCGGGCTGAGTTGTCGATTCCAAAGCGGCGGCACAGCGCATCGAGGGATGCTGGCGAACCCGGAAATCTGCGACGCGCGATCCTGAGAGTATCGAGGGCCTGATCATTTGGCAACGCTCGGTGACCGGCCCATTCAAGCTCGGCGTTCAAGAACCTCATGTCAAATTCGGCATTGTGGATGACTAGCTTCGCATCGCCAATGAAGGTGAGGAACTCCTGGGCTATCGCCGCAAAAGTTGGCTTGTCGGCCAAGAAATCCCCCCCGATACCGTGAACTTCGAAGGCCTCCTTCGGAATGTCGCGTTCTGGGTTGATATACTGGTGATAGGTCTTCCCTGTCGGCACCTGATTGAAAAGCTCGACTGCACCGATTTCGACAATACGGTGCCGTGGCGTGTCGAACGGATTGAGTCCCGTCGTTTCGGTGTCAAGAACGATTTCGCGCATCATCAATGGCCTTCGCGTAGTTTGGACACCAAATCTGCCACGGATTGACGCGCTTCGTCCAGAGAATCGGTCTGAATGATGTAAGTAGCCCGGCGGCGCTTTTCTGCATCGGACATTTGACGTCCGAGCAGGTCCGAAAATGTCTCGGGGCTGGTCCCGCGCGCGAGGACACGGCGACGTTGTTCCTCGGGGTCGGTGGAAACGACAAGCGTTGCATCACAGGCCGCATCACCCCCAGTCTCAAACAGCAGCGGGATGTCGAGGACGATCAACGAGGCATCTGCATGTTGCTTGCGGAATTCTGCACGGTCTTCAGCGACCAGGGGATGAATGATCGCCTCGATCTTTCGAAGGAGGCTAGGCTCTACCGCTATGGCATTTTTCAAACGCTCACGGTCGACTCTGTCGTTTACCACCGCCTCTGGGACAAGCGATCGGATCGGTCTGACGCCAGCACTGCCCGTGTCATACAGACGGTGCACGGAGGCATCCGCATCCCAGACCGGAACACCTAGATCGCGAAACATTTGGGCTGTGGTGCTTTTTCCCATTCCGATAGAGCCAGTGAGGCCGAGAATGAAGCTCATCCGGACATGACCGCTGTTCTGAGATTGTCATCCACCATGGGCGTATAGCTGAACCAACGCTCAAACCCCGGAACCGCCTGGTGAAGCAACATGCCAAGCCCATCAACCGTCTCGCATCCCCTGCGGGCTGCTTCTTTCAGAAGTTCAGTTTCGATCGGGGCATAGACGATATCGGTCACGACTGTTGGTGGCGACAGACGAGACAGGTCAAGGGAAAGTGGTGCCTGACCCGTCATTCCGAGGGATGTCGTGTTCACAATCAAAGCGCTATCTGCCACATGGTCGGCAATATGAGTCCAATCGACCGGCGATACACGGGCGCCAAACTGTTCCCGTAATCCATCAGCGCGAGCCCGGGTGCGATTCGCAACCCGCACGATGGGCGCTCCATCCAAGATCAGCGCCGAAACAATTGCCTTGGCTGCCCCACCGGACCCGAGAACAAGCGCCGGGCCTGCGGACGCCGACCAGCCCGGCAAGGATTGGCGGATGCTCGCAAGAAAGCCCTGTCCATCTGTATTGTCTGCCTGGATCTGCCCATTGGCTGTAAATGTCAGTGTATTCGCCGCCCCGATCAGTGCAGCACGGTCGGTCACGGAGTCGGCAAGGGACATGACCAGTTCCTTGTGAGGAAGGGTAACGTTTACACCGACGAACCCCATGCGAGGAAGGAGATCGAGTGCCTCAACCAAATCGCTGTGATTGATGTGAAGCGGTACATAATGTCCACGCAAACCGTAGCGACGAAGCCAATGGTCATGAAGTCGTGGCGACAGCGAATGCGCGATGGGGTCACCGATCACACCTGCCAATGGGATTTTCGGTTTTGTCATCGACCCAACATACCCCGCAGACGCAAGTAAGAGAGCAGTTCGAGCAAAGGGAGTCCCAAGACAGAAAACCAGTCTCCCCGGATCTGTGAAAACAGTCGCGCTCCGAAGGCTTCCGCGTGGTAGGCTCCAACACTGAATTGGACAGCTGGCCATGCCAGTTCGAGATAATCGGAAATCTCCTGATCGGTAAGGCGATGCATGGTCAATTTCGCTGTTCCGACATGACGCCACACAGGTTGTCCGTTCTCGTAGAGCACAGCGGCGGAGAAGAGGTAGTGGGTTTTTCCAGCCAGATTTTTGAGTTGGAACGCGGCATCCGTCCGATCCTTGGGTTTGGCATAGATCTGCTCATCCAGGGCAAGGATTTGATCGACGCCCAGAACAAGGGCTGATCCCGCGTTCGAACTGCAACGTCGGGCTTTGAATTCTGCCAGGACATTCGCGATGTCTCGCGGATTCGCAGCCTCTGCAACCATCGACAAGCGGATCGCATCTTCGTCGATCCGGACAGGGTGTGATTCGAAGTGGATGCCGGCGTTTCGAAGCAAGGCCTGCCGTGCCGGTGACGCTGATGCGAGGATAAGGTTGGACATCTTGGGGATGGATCTGTGGGATTGATGAGACCGACTCTGGGGACGAGCATTGAGTTCATGGCCCTCCGCACGTTCCTTGCCAAACTTGCCTGACGTGTCGGGAAAACACCAAGGTGTTTTCCCCGGGGAAAAAACAAGCGACGGAAAACCTATGACCGTGCGCAAGACCGCGGTTTTCCCCTGTTGATCCACAGACATACGATTTACATCCATATATGTAACTATCTGTTTTTACGTAACTAATCTTGTTTTCCTCGTTACTCAGGTTGATGGATCATGTTTTGGCGTCACAGCCCTATCCTGTTGATGCCTCTTGGAACGCTGCGTTTTCCTAGAAATCCCCGTCCCTACTAAAGACAACTAAAGATCTTCTCTTTCTTTCTTTTATTGGTTCAGAGAGCCCCTGGACCAGAGTTGACAGGTATCAGGCAAGTCCTTAAGTGATCATCTGCACTTCATCCGAAGACGCACTTTCACGCATAAAGCGACACGACGCGTTGGGTAGTCCTTGCGCTGTGTTCACGTTGGACCCCCTCATGACGACTGAAACATTGAGCCTTGCCGACCTCAAGGCAAAATCTCCAAAAGATCTTCTGGCGATGGCCGACGAGCTGGAGATCGAGAATGCCTCGACCATGCGCAAGGGCGACATGATGTTCGAGATTCTGCGAGAACGCGCAGATGAAGGGTGGGAGATTTCCGGGGATGGCGTGCTGGAGGTACTTCAAGACGGTTTTGGTTTTCTAAGAAGCCCTGAAGCGAATTATCTGCCGGGTCCCGACGACATCTATGTATCGCCTGAAATGATCCGTCAGCATTCACTTCGAACAGGTGACACAGTGGACGGCGTCATTACCGCCCCCAGAGAGACTGAGCGCTATTTCTGCCTGGTGAACGTGACGCTGATCAACTTTGAGGATCCAGATAAAGCACGCCATAAAGTTGCCTTTGACAACCTGACGCCGCTGTATCCCGATGAGCGTCTGATCATGGAAATTGAAGATCCCACGATTAAGGATAGGTCAGCCCGCATCATTGATTTGGTGTCGCCGATCGGCAAGGGGCAGCGAGGCTTGATTGTGGCGCCTCCAAGGACCGGCAAAACCGTTCTATTGCAGAACATTGCAAATTCTATCGAAACCAACCATCCGGAATGCTATTTGATCGTGTTGTTGATAGATGAACGGCCTGAAGAGGTCACTGACATGCAACGCTCGGTGAAAGGAGAGGTTATTTCCTCGACCTTCGACGAACCTGCGACGCGACATGTAGCGGTGTCCGAGATGGTGATCGAAAAGGCTAAGCGATTGGTGGAACATAAGCGCGACGTCGTTATATTGCTTGATTCCATCACGCGTCTGGGGCGTGCGTTCAACACTGTTGTACCGTCGTCCGGCAAGGTTCTGACTGGTGGTGTGGACGCCAATGCCTTGCAGCGTCCGAAGCGTTTCTTCGGGGCGGCGCGCAACATCGAGGAGGGTGGGTCGTTGACGATTATTGCGACCGCATTGATTGATACCGGTAGCCGCATGGACGAGGTGATTTTCGAAGAGTTCAAAGGCACCGGCAACAGCGAGATTGTCCTGGATCGCAAGATTGCGGACAAGCGGGTCTATCCTGCAATGGATATCCTCAAATCTGGAACGCGGAAAGAAGATCTCCTGGTAGAAAAGGGAGATCTGCAGAAGACATTTGTTCTTCGCAGGATCCTGAACCCGATGGGGACCACCGATGCTATCGAGTTCTTGATATCAAAATTGAAGCAGACAAAGACAAATGCCGAATTTTTCGATTCAATGAATACCTGAAAGGGAGCCGAGAGATGCAGACCATTTTCGCCCAGGCGACCGCCCGGGGGAAAGCGGGCGTTTCGATTGTTCGAGTATCAGGTCCAGAGGCGGCACAAATTACAGAGCGGTTGGCTGGCCGGATATCGAAAACTGGCCGACCCGCGCTAAGGCAGCTAAGAAATGAATCGGGAGAAGTTCTGGATCAGGGGCTGGTCTTGTTTTTTCAAGGCCCATCGAGCTTTACCGGTGAAGATGTTGTCGAGTTCCATGTCCATGGCAGTCGGGCGGTTGTGAAGTCCGTTGAGGATACGATTCAGCGCACAGGTTTGGCCCGAGGTGCTGAACCCGGTGAATTCACTCAACGCGCACTGATGAACGATCGTCTGGATCTCACGCAAGTCGAAGGCCTCGCTGACCTCATTGAGGCCGAGACGGAAGCGCAGAGAAAACAGGCGATGCGTGTCTTTTCCGGCGGTTTTTCGCGAAACGTAGCGCTTTGGAGGGAAAGACTTTTGCGCGCCGCGGCGCTGCTGGAAGCAAGCATCGATTTTGTCGATGAAGATGTACCTGTGGACGTACTGCCAGAAGTCTTCGAACTTCTCGATGGTGTTAAGGCAGAGCTTGTCTTGGAGATCGAAGGCTCCAAGGTTGCTGAACGTGTGAGAGATGGCTTCGAAGTCGTTATCCTTGGAGCGCCCAACGCGGGTAAGTCGACGCTTTTGAACACGCTTGCCGGCAGGGAGGTTGCAATAACATCCGAGATCGCCGGAACGACACGTGATGTCATAGAAGCGCGGATGGATGTGAACGGCCTTTCGGTCACTTTCCTAGACACAGCTGGTCTTCGAGATACGGAGAACGCGATCGAGAAAATCGGTGTTGATCGCGCGGTTTTACGGGCGCTGGAGGCCGATCTTCGAGTGCTCCTGTGGACGGATGACTGGAAGGAACCGCCGGAGTTGAATGGGCTTATTGATTTTAGCTATGTGGCAAAGGCGGATTTGGCTGGTGTAGACGGTATTTCCTCAAGGACCGGCGCTGGTGTAGAGCGGTTGATCGAGGACGTGTCTGAGGCCTTGCATAAGCGGGTGGCGGTTATCCGGGAGGCAGTTTCTCAGCGGCAGAGAAGTGGTATGGTGGGTGCCGCGTTGTCGATTGATCGCGGCGTTGGCTTGTTGTTGGACGGCGAAGAGGTCGAGTTGGTTGCCGAACATTTAAGGCACGGGCTGCGAGCGCTTGATTCCGTAATTGGCCGTGTAGATGTAGAAGCTATATTGGGAGAGATCTTCTCCCGGTTTTGTATCGGGAAATAGGAGTGTTTCACGTGAAACATCCGGACTTTGACGTTGTTGTGATTGGCGGCGGGCACGCTGGCGTGGAGGCAGCTGATATTGCGTCCCGCGCGGGCGCGCGTACATTGTTGATTACACTGCGAAAAGATGATTTGGGAGTTATGTCCTGTAACCCGGCAATCGGAGGTCTGGGAAAAGGGCATCTGGTCCGTGAAATCGACGCTTTGGGTGGCGTCATGGGCCGTGTGGCGGACGCTTCGGCGATACAATACAGGTTGTTGAACCGGAGTAAGGGTGCAGCCGTCCGTGGGCCGAGAGCGCAGTCTGATCGAAAATTGTATCGCGCGGCTGTATTGGATCACGTCAGTCGTGCGCATCGGCTGACTGTGATTGAGGGAGAAGTGGTTGACTTCATTGAGGTTGATGGTCGTTTTTCTGGCGTGACTCTTGCGGATGGCGCTTCGGTGTTTTCGAAGGCGATTGTCTTGACGACGGGCACCTTTCTTCGCGGCGTCATTCATATTGGTGACCGATCCCGTCCAGGCGGGCGCTTTGGTGACAAACCATCCATTCGTTTGGCTGATCGCATGCGTGATATGGATCTCCGGCTGGGACGGCTAAAGACCGGAACGCCACCGCGCCTTGATGGGCGGTCTATTGCGTGGGATGTCCTTGGATCGCAACCGGCGGATGAAAATCCGGTGTACTTCTCGTTTATGACAGACTGTGTTCAGGCTCGTCAGATCGCTTGTGGTATTACGCATACGAACGCAAGAACGCACGATATCATTAGGTCGAACCTTGAACGATCGGCCATGTATGGCGGTCGTATCGAGGGGGTAGGGCCGCGTTATTGCCCATCTATCGAAGATAAGGTTGTTCGCTTCTCAGAGAAGGATTCTCACCAGATTTTTCTGGAGCCGGAGGGCTTGTCGTCTGACGTGGTCTACCCAAATGGAATATCGACTTCTTTACCGGAAGATGTGCAGCACGAATACGTACACTCTATAGTCGGCTTGGAGAATGCGGAGATTCTACAGCCCGGTTATGCGATCGAGTACGATTATGTGGATCCCACGTGTTTGTCGGATGTTCTCGAGATGAAGAGGCGGCCAGGCTTGTTCCTTGCTGGACAGATCAACGGTACGACGGGTTATGAAGAGGCTGCAGCGCAAGGGTTGGTCGCTGGCCTCAATGCAGCGCATCTGGCGTTAGAGAAAGATGCCTTCCGGTTTGAGCGTCGCAACTGCTATATTGGTGTGCTTGTTGATGATCTTGTCACAAGGGGGGTGTCGGAACCGTATCGGATGTTTACTTCCAGGGCGGAATACCGATTGTCCTTGCGCGCGGACAACGCGGATCAACGGTTAACTCCGGTAGCAATTGGTCTTGGCTTGGTCGAAGCGGATCGAGAAGAACGGTATGATACGAAGATGGAGCGGCTGGCTGCTGGTCGTGAGGCATTGCATGAGATGGTGGTATCACCTTCCCGTGCCGCAGATTCGGGTTTGAGTGTAAGCCAGGACGGAAAAAAGCGCTCCGGTTACGAGATGTTGGCATTTCAAGGTATAGAACTGGTTGATCTGATTGCCATAAATCCCGAAATGGCTTGGCTGGATGAAAGTACCGCTGCGCAGCTGAAGATTGAGGCAGGGTACGCTGTGTATGTCGATCGACAGAACCGCGACGCTGAAGCGTTGAAGCGCGACGAGGCGAAATTCATACCGTTGGACTTCTCGTACGACGGCATTTCTGGTCTATCGAACGAACTCAAGGCAAAGCTCTCGCGCGTTCAACCCGCCAGTCTTGGTCAGGCGAGCCGGATTGACGGCATGACGCCAGCCGCTCTTGCGCTGATCCTTACTAAGCTTCGGCAACAAGCGCACACTCCGGCATGACGGGTTCTGAAGCGAAGGATTGGTTTTCCACCCGTGTTTCACGTGAAACAATTGATCGGTTGGAGATCTTTCACGACCTGATCGTGCGTTGGCAGCGCACTATCAATCTGATCGCACCGTCAACACTCAACATATTGTGGACTCGGCACTTCGTAGATTCTGCTCAACTCTTTTTCCTAGTAGACACCGGGATTAGGTCTTGGCTTGACATCGGATCGGGGGCTGGCTTTCCTGGCCTCGTCATTGCGTGCCTTGCGGCTGAGAAAAACGAACGTCTTTTGGTTAGCTTGGTCGAAAGCGATACTCGAAAATGCAGCTTCATGCAAGAAGCGGCGCGGCAAATGGGTCTCAATGTAAAGATCTATCCAGAACGGATTGACGCTGTGCCACCTCAGTCTGCAGAGGTAATCTCGGCCCGGGCTTTATCCACACTTTCCGCCTTGCTGGATCACGCACGCCCCCACATGCATTCTCGTAGTGTTCTGCTCTTTCCCAAAGGCTCAACCTTTCAGGATGAACTGGACACCCTTGATCCGGAATGGCAAAGGGCTGTGGAAGTCGTCCGAAGCGTCACAGACCCCGACTCCGTCATTCTACGTATCTGCAGATCATGATTCCGGAAAGACAGAAAAAGATGCGTATCATCGCGATCGTTAACCAAAAGGGTGGCGTTGGTAAGACAACAACGGCCATCAATCTTGGCGCAGCCTTGGCAGGCCTTGGTCATAAAACTCTGATTGTTGACCTTGACCCGCAGGGAAATGCATCCACAGGGTTGGGCATCGCGCCATCGGCCCGCGACAAGACAACCTACGATCTCTTAATTGACGGCGCGGCGCTTCCGGACATTGCCGTACCAACTTCGGTGAAGAACCTGTCGATTGCCCCAGCGACAACAGATCTGAGCTCAACCGATGTGGAACTTGGACAGCGCGATAACCGCGTATTTCTTCTCAAGGAAGCCCTCGTGGTGGATCAGCATACCTATGGGTATATTCTGATTGATTGTCCGCCGTCGCTTAGCCTGCTGACCGTAAACGCTTTGGTTTGCGCTGATTCCGTCCTGGTCCCCTTGCAAGCGGAGTTCTTTGCGCTGGAGGGTTTGTCGCAATTATTGCTGACAATACGCGAAGTCCGCGAAACCGCCAATCCAGCGCTTCGGATCGAAGGCGTGGTTCTTACGATGCACGACGCACGAAATAATCTCAGCCGCCAGGTCGAAGACGATGCCAGGGCCAACCTCGGTGAACTTGTCTTCAACACGATGGTGCCTCGAAATGTACGTCTCAGCGAAGCGCCGTCCTTTGCGCTTCCGGTAATGGCCTACGACCCTGCATCCAAGGGAAGCGTGGCGTATACTGATCTTGCGAACGAATTGCTCGAGCGCCAGAATGAAAAATTGGAGAATTGAAGATGGCCAAGGGTTCAGACAAGCGAGGCTTGGGACGTGGGTTGTCCGCGCTTATGGCTGATATCGAGCCGACCCCTCGGGCATCAGAGGGACCGACAGAGTCGAGTGCGATGAGCCGACGCTCCGACCAAATGATCCCGATCGAGCGGATCAGCCCCAACCCAGAACAACCTCGGCGCAATTTTGATCATGCGCAGTTGGAGGAGCTCGCGTCTTCGATCAAAGCGAAGGGCATCCTTCAACCGTTGATCGTTCGACCCGACCCTGCAGATCAGGCTCGCTACCAGATTGTTGCAGGCGAGCGACGTTGGCGCGCCGCGCAACTTGCTCAACTCCACGACGTCCCAGTTCTTGTGCGAAACTTCGATGACACCGAGGTCCTTGAAGTCGCAATAATCGAGAATATCCAACGTGCAGATTTAAACGCCCTAGAGGAAGCGCAGGGGTACCGTCATCTGATGGAGCGGTTCGGGCACACGCAAGAACAGTTGGCTCAAGAGATGGGAAAAAGCCGCAGCCACCTCGCAAATTCGATGCGTCTGCTGCAGCTTCCCGCAGAAATTCAAGAGATGCTTCGCGATGGCAAGCTGTCAGCAGGGCACGCACGTGCCTTGATTACCGCGAGCGATCCGATTGCACTTGCCCGGTTGGCCGTCGCCAAGGGCCTGTCTGTCCGTGAGGTGGAGGCCGCCTCCAAGAAGGCCCCGCCCGGTACTACTGGCCCCAAGAAAACTACTCGACCGCCGAAAGATGCAGATTCTCGGATGCTAGAGAACGATCTTTCCACAGCTCTTGGAATGAGCGTTGTGATCGACCATGATCTTGATGGAGGTGGAGGAAAGTTATATATTAAATACAAAGACTTAAATCAGCTCGATGATCTCATACGGCTTCTTGGCACAGCCTGAAACTCAGACCAGAAGTCTCCGCAATAATTCGTTGAGCACCGGTCGGCCCATCGCAGTTGCAACCAAACGCCCGTCTTCAAGGGTAATGAGGCCGGAATCTCTTAACACGCCTAAGGCGTCAGCCGGCAAAGCGCGTTTTGCCAGTCGTTCAAAGCGGGCAATGTCTGCTCCTTCCGACAGGCGAAGCGACATCATGAGGTATTCTTCGGCTTGCTCGATCGAAGACAATGCCACTCGGGCAGACTCCCCGGACCCTGTGGTTCGCAGCGCTTCCAGCCATTGTTGAGGCGACAGATAACTTTCCGTTGCATACCGGGCGCCTCCAACGCTCAATCTCCCGTGCGCACCCGGACCGATCCCGACATAGTCACCGCCACGCCAGTAAACCAGATTGTGCCGTGATTGACCCCAATCCGACGCATGATTCGAGATTTCATAGGCTGGCAAACCGGCTGCCTCACAAAGCGCCTGAGTCAGGTTGTAAAGATCGGCCCCAAGATCCTCGTCCGGCAAGCCACGCAATCCACCGCGCGCATGACGGGCTCCGAAAGCAGTGCCGGGCTCGACAGTCAATTGGTAAAGGGAAAGATGATCCGCTGCCAATGTCAGTGCAAGCGACAGCTCTGACTTCCAATCCTCAACACCCTGGTCCTGACGCGCATAGATCAAATCGAAGCTGACCCGATCAAAGCAGGAATGAGCAATCTCGATTGCCGCCAATGCCTCGGCCACAGAATGCAATCGGCCCAGCCGCTTCAGGTCTCCATCTTTCAATGCCTGAACGCCAACCGAGACACGATTCACGCCCGCGTCACGGTATCCCCGGAACCGCCCGGCCTCGACCGACGAGGGGTTCGCCTCCAATGTGATCTCAAGGTCATTTGCTACGCGCCACTTCCGGTGCACAGCATCGAGTATCGCGGCCACGGTATCCGGCGCCATGAGCGATGGCGTCCCGCCGCCGAAGAACACACTGTTGAGAACCCGCCCCGGCACCTCGGTGGCAACCCGTTCGATTTCAGACAGATAGGCGGCCAGCCAGGCGGCCTGGTCGATCCGCTCGGCGACATGGCTGTTGAAATCGCAATACGGGCACTTCGCCTGGCAAAACGGCCAATGGACATAAAGGCCGAAGCCGCCGTCACGCATCGCCAAATATCTGGATCAGCTTGGCCACCGCATCGGCGCGATGGCTGATCTTGTTCTTGTCCCATCGATTCATTTCCCCGAAGGTCTGGGCGTAGCCTTCGGGTTGGAAGATCGGGTCATATCCATGGCCCTGATCGCCCCGCATCGGCCAGACGATTTGCCCTGCCATCACGCCTTCGAACACCTCGTCATGTCCGTCGGGCCAGGCCAAGACCAGTGTGCAGCAAAAGCGCGCTGATCGTGGGTGTGGCGCAGAGACGGCTTCAAGCTCGTCATGGGCGCGGGTCATCGCAATGATGAAATCGCGACCATTCCCGGTTTCAGCCCAATCAGCGGTATAGACCCCGGGTGCGCCACCCAAAGCGTCGATCTCGATCCCACTGTCATCACTGAGCGCGGGCAGCCCCGTGGCCCTTGCCGCCGCATGGGCTTTCAGTCGCGCGTTCTCGACAAAGGTCGTCCCGGTTTCTTCCGGTTCCGGCAAACCGTGGTAGGCCGCCCCGCTGACGCTGATCCCGAAGGGCTGCAACAGGTGACGCATCTCCTCCAGCTTCCCGGTATTGTGGGTCGCCACCAGAAGTTCGTCGTCGGTGAACCGTCGCATCACGAAGTTGCCTTCGCCTGCGCCGTGACCAGTTCCGCCATGCCTTTCTCGGCCAGGACATACAATTGATCGAACTCAGCGCGCGAAAACGTCGCCCCCTCCGCGCTGGCCTGAAGCTCCACCACGCGCCCCGATCCGGTCATGACGAAGTTGCCGTCGGTCCCGGCCTCCGAATCCTCGGGATAGTCGAGGTCCAGCACCGGCTGCCCGGCATAGATCCCGCACGACACGGCCGCGATGTGGTCGATGATCGGATCGCTCACCAGGTCACCGGCCTTCAGCAGTTTGTTCACCGCCAGACGCAACGCCACCCAGCCACCGGTGATCGAGGCGCAGCGCGTTCCGCCATCCGCCTGGATAACGTCGCAGTCGATGGTGATCTGGCGTTCGCCAAGGGCCGAACGGTCGATGCTGGCCCGAAGCGAACGACCGATCAGGCGCTGGATCTCTTGCGTGCGTCCGGATTGTTTGCCTGCCGCCGCTTCACGCCGCATCCGCGTATGGGTGGCGCGGGGCAACATGCCGTATTCCGCTGTCACCCAACCCAGCCCAGTGTTCTTGAGGAAGGGCGGCACCCGTTCCTCAAGGGATGCGGTGCACAACACATGGGTGTCGCCGCATTTGATAATACAAGAGCCCTCCGCATGGCGTGTTACACCCGTCTCGATAGAAATTGGGCGCATTTCGTCTAGGTTTCGGCCGGAAGGACGCATAAATATCTCCTGATGGTGTCAAGGTGATGCCATGCCGGGATAATCCGGCGAAGGGCCAAGCCGCAACCCCGAATGGCCGCCAGATGGCCGGATGATGATGACTGAACAAGCCAAGATCCTTGAGGAACTCAATGACCGCTCTCGCGAGGTCTTCAGACGCGTGGTCGAAGGGTATCTTGCGACCGGAGCGCCGGTCGGATCTCGGACCTTGACCCGCAGCCTCACTGAGCAGGTATCTGCCGCGACCGTGCGCAACGTCATGCAGGACCTGGAGTATCTCGGGCTCCTCGGAAGCCCGCACATCTCTGCCGGTCGCGTGCCTACCCAACTAGGATTGCGCATGTTCGTGGATGGGTTTCTGGAGGTTGGCGACCTCTCCCAAGACGACAAACAGGCACTCGATGACACGATGGGGGCAAATTCCACTGACGTCTCTACGTTGCTGGATAGGGTCGGTTCAGCGCTGTCCTCCGCTACCCGTGGTGCAAGCCTTGTTCTGGCGCCCAAGCACGAGGCTCCGATCCTGCATATCGAATTTGTTCCGCTTTCGACCACGCAGGCACTGGTGGTGCTGGTCTTCTCCGACGGGCATGTCGAGAACCGTCTCTTCGTCCCGCCTCCTGGGACCACGCACAGCGCTATGCGCGAAGCAGCGAACTTTCTCAACGCTCGAATAGAGGGTAAAACCGTCACGTCGATCCGCGAACAGCTTCAAGCCGACATGGAAACCCGACAGCGCGAAATCGACGCCCTTGCTTCGGGTCTGATCGATTCGGGTCTCGCCGTCTGGTCTGATGCGGACGAAACCACGAGTCGCCTGATCGTACGCGGCCGCTCCAACCTGCTGTCGAACACGCAGGAGGCCGAGGATTTGGATCGAATCCGGCAGCTCTTCGACGACCTTGAACGTAAACGTGATATTACCGAGTTCCTTGAATTGACCGAGGAAGGCGATGGCGTGCGCATTTTCATTGGCTCGGAGAACAAGTTGTTCTCACTTTCGGGTTCCTCTCTTGTGGTGTCTCCCTATATGAACGCGGACCGTAAGATTGTAGGAGCCGTGGGAGTGATCGGGCCCACACGCCTGAATTACGGGCGCATCGTTCCGATCGTAGACTATACAGCACAGCTGGTTGGACGCCTGATTTCCGACCGATCGTAAGAGGGTAACATGGGCAAACCGAACGAAGATCCGTTCTACGACGACGAACACGTGGAACCAAAGGTTACTTTGGACGATTCGGCCGGAATGGATGCCGTAATCGAAGCACTTGAGGCGGAACGCGATCAGATCCGCGACCGGATGTTGCGCGCGCTGGCCGAAACCGAGAACATGCGCAAACGGGCGGACCGCGACCGGCGCGAGGCGGAGCATTATGGCGGCTCCAAACTCGCTCGGGATCTGCTTCCGGTCTATGACAATTTGCGCCGCGCGCTCGACGTTGCCTCGGACGAGAAAAGCCATGAAACAGCGGCCGGGCTTGTCGAGGGGGTCAACCTGACCTTGAAGGAACTGCTGAACGTCTTCAACAAACACGGCATGAACGCGATTGCGCCGGAAGCCGGAGACAAATTCGATCCGCAGTTGCATCAGGCGATGTTCGAAGCTCCAGTTCCCGGAACAAAGGCAGGCGACATCATCCAGGTCATGGCGGAGGGTTTTATGCTGCATGATCGCTTGCTGCGTCCGGCGCAGGTCGGTGTGTCGTCGACGCCCGCGAACTAGGTCAATTTGGACCGCAGTTCGTAGAGGAGATTCAGCGCGTCGCGAGGCGTCATATCATCAGGGTAGATTACGCGCAGCGCGTGTTCCACTTCCGACGGTCGCTGCGGGTGCGGCGAAGGCACGGCGTTAACAGAAAACAGCGGAAGATCGTCGATTACCGCTTTTCGTTTGCCGCCCTCGCGATCGCCAGCCTCCAGTGCTTGCAAGACAACCTGAGCACGCGTGATCACGCTTTCGGGCAGACCGGCCAGCTTTGCCACCTGTACGCCATAGGACCGGTCCGCCGCTCCATCCCGAACCTCGTGGAGAAAGATTACTTCGCCATCCCACTCTTTCACCGCCATGGTCATGTTGCTCAGGCCGTCCAGTTTTGCGGCCAGCGATGTCATCTCGTGGTAATGGGTTGCGAAAAGGGCGCGGCAGCGGTTCATCTCGTGCAGGTGCTCAAGGGTAGCCCAAGCGATCGACAGGCCGTCATAGGTCGCCGTTCCGCGCCCGATCTCATCGAGGATCACCAATGCGCGGTCATCTGCCTGATTGAGGATCGTTGCCGTCTCCACCATCTCGACCATGAAGGTCGATCGCCCGCGTGCCAGATCATCGGAGGCACCGACGCGGCTGAAGACCTGGCTTACCAGGCCAATCCGCGCTTGCATGGCAGGCACAAAACTGCCGGTTTGAGCAAGAATTGCGATCAGGGCGTTTTGCCGCAGATAGGTTGATTTACCGGCCATGTTTGGTCCGGTCAGAAGCGCAATTGCCGCGCCACCCTCCGCGCTCAGATCGCAATTGTTAGCGACGAAGGACGCACCGTCCCGGGCAAGTGCGGCCTCGACAACAGGATGCCGACCGCCGACGATGTCAAATGAACGATCCTGGGTCATTTCGGGCTGCACCCAATCCCCCTCACGCGCGCGTCGGGCGAGGCCGGCAGCCACATCCAGTTCCGCCAACCCTCGCGCAGCCTGCCCGATGCGATCCTGCCTCTGAAGCACGGCCTCGCGCAGGCGCTGGAACAGCTGCCTCTCGATTTCAAGGGCGCGGTTTCCGGCGTTCAGGATCTTCGTTTCCAATTCGGCCAGATCGGTGGTCGTGAAGCGCACCGCATTGGCAGTCGTCTGTCGATGGATAAACCGCTCGTTAAGTGGCGGGTTGAGCATTTTCTGCGCATGGTTCGCGGTGGTCTCGATGAAGTATCCCAGCACATTGTTATGCTTGATCTTCAGCGACGCGATCGCAGTGGCCTCGATGAACTCGGCCTGCATCGCGGCAATGATACCGCGGCCTTCATCGCGTAGTTTGCGCGCCTCATCCAGTTCTTCGTCGTAACCGCTTGCGATGAACCCGCCATCGCGCAGCTGGATCGGTGGCTCCGCAACCAGCGCAGCCTCGAGTTGGCCGGACAGAGCCCCATGACCGTCCAGATCAGCGGTGGCTCCCTCAAGCAAGGACGGCAGATCGAGTGGCGCAAGTTGCCTCGCCAGATCGGCGGCCCCAAACAGGCCATCCCGGATCGCCGCCAGATCTCGTGGTCCTCCACGATCCATGGCCAACCGTGACAGGGCGCGATCCAGATCCGGAATGAGCCGAAGCGTCCTGTCTACATCGAGCCTAATGCGCTCGTTAGAGACGAAGAACCTGACCGATTCATGCCGCTTCCGAATGGTGGAAAGGTTGCGGGACGGTCCGGTCAGGCGCCGCTCAAGTAGACGCGCGCCGCCGGCGGTCAGGGTACGGTCCAGCACTGCCAGCAAGGAGTTGGCACGTCCACCCGACAATGATTGGGTCAGCTCCAGGTTGCGGCGCGTGGCGGAATCGAGTTGAAGCAGGCGGTCAGTAGATTGCTGACGCGGGGGGCGTAGCAGGGGCAGCGCGCCCTTCTGCGTCAGATCAAGATAGTCGATCACCGCGCCCATGGCGGAAACTTCGGGACGAGAGAAGTTGCCAAAACCGTCCAGCGTCGTGATCTTGAACAGGCGGGATATGCGCTTGAGGGCTGAATCGCTGTCGAAACTTCCTGCCGACAGGGGTGTCACCGCAGCGCCGACTTCGGAAATCGCATCCTGGCGGGCGATCTGCAGGCTATCGGAGATGAGAACCTCCTTCGGACTAAGACGGGCTAGTTCTGGTGCCAATCTGACGGCGGGGCAAGTCATGACATGGAAGTCGCCGGTCGAGATATCGCACCACGCCAGCGCACCCTCGCCGCGTACATCAGCGTAGGCGGCGAGGTAGTTGTGCCGCCGCGCTTCAAGCAACGTATCCTCGGTCAGTGTCCCTGGGGTGACAAGGCGCACGACTTCCCGCCGCACCACCGCTTTTGAGCCGCCGCGCTTCTTGGCGGTCGCGGGATCCTCCATCTGTTCGCAGATTGCCACGCGAAACCCCTTTCGGATCAGGGTCAACAGGTAGGATTCCGCACTGTGGGCAGGCACGCCGCACATTGCGATATCGTCGCCATCATGCTTGCCCCGTTTGGTCAGCGCGATGTCGAGCGCTTCGGCCGCAGCCGCAGCATCTTCGAAGAACATCTCGTAGAAATCGCCCATCCGATAGAACAGGAGCGCATCGGGGTGTTGCGCCTTGATCTCCAGATATTGCGCCATCATCGGCGTTACTTGCGCATTCATGTCACAATCCCCCGGCACTGAATCTAAGGAAGCCGGGGCAAGGATTGAAGCGCAATCGGTTGCCCCAGCCCATGTGACCCGCTTAAGTCGATGAACCGACGGAGGGATGACCATGGCCAACAATCAGAAAATCACCCGTGAGGAGGCCTTGGCCTATCACCTTGACCCGCGCCCGGGGAAGATCGACGTCATCGCATCGACTCCAATGGCGACGCAACGGGACCTGTCGCTTGCCTATTCGCCTGGCGTTGCCGTCCCGTGCGAGATCATCGCGGAAACCCCCGAAGCCGTCTATGACTACACGACAAAGGGCAACATGGTTGCCGTGATCAGCAACGGAACAGCGGTTCTGGGCCTTGGAAACCTTGGGGCACTGGCGTCCAAGCCGGTGATGGAAGGCAAGGCGGTGCTGTTCAAACGTTTTGCCGACGTGAATTCCATCGACATCGAGCTGGACACCGAGAACGTCGATGAATTCGTCAGTGCCGTGAAGCTGATGGGACCGTCGTTCGGTGGCATCAATCTTGAGGATATCAAGGCTCCCGAATGCTTCATGATCGAACAGCAGTTGAAGGAGTTGATGGATATCCCCGTCTTCCATGACGACCAGCACGGCACCGCCGTGATCTGCGCCGCGGGCTTGATCAATGCCCTGCACCTCAGCGGCAAGCAGATCGAAGACGTTCGAATTGTCGTGAACGGAGCGGGAGCGGCGGGAATCGCCTGTCTTGAACTTCTCAAATCCATGGGCGCGCGGCATGAGAACTGCATCATGTGCGACACCAAGGGCGTGATCTACCAAGGCCGAACCGAAGGCATGAACCAGTGGAAATCGGCTCATGCCATTGTGACTGGAATGCGCACCCTTCAAGAGGCGATGGTAGGCGCGGACGTGTTTCTGGGCGTTTCGGTCAAGGGCGCGGTGACGCCTGACATGGTGAAGGCCATGGCAGACCATCCGGTGATCTTCGCCATGGCGAATCCGGATCCAGAAATCACGCCGGAGGAGGCACAATCGGTGCGTGCCGATGCGATCGTGGCGACAGGTCGGTCCGATTATCCCAATCAAGTCAATAACGTGCTTGGATTTCCCTACCTGTTCCGCGGCGCGCTGGACGTCCACGCGCGGGCGATCAATGACGAGATGAAGATCGCTTGTGCCCGTGCCCTTGCCGAACTGGCACGCGAGGATGTTCCGGACGAAGTGGCAATGGCCTATGGCCGGAAACTCAGCTTTGGGCGGGATTACATAATTCCGACGCCATTCGATCCGCGCCTGATCTACACCATCCCCCCTGCGGTGGCGCAGGCTGGCATGGATACCGGTGCAGCGCGGAGGCCGATCATCGATCTGGAGCGATACGCGACCGAGTTGAAGGCGCGGATGGACCCGACATCGTCGATTCTTGAGGGCGTCTATGCGCGGGCGCGGAATGCGCAGGCACGGATGATTTTTGCCGAGGGGGACGAGCCGCGCGTCCTGCGGGCGGCGGTGGCCTATCAGAGACAGGGACTTGGGCGTGCGCTGGTCGTCGGGCGGGACGCGGATGTGAAAGAAAAGCTCGAGAATGTCGGCCTTGGCGATGCAGTGCGGGAGTTGGAGATCGTGAACGCCGCCAACACCCGGCATCTGGAGACCTACAAGGAGTTTCTCTATGCGCGACTGCAACGCAAAGGCTTCGACCGGCAAGATATTCACCGCCTTGCCGCACGGGATCGGCACGTCTTCGCGGCGCTTATGCTGGCCCATGGACACGGCGACGCGCTGGTCACGGGCGCTACACGGAAATCGGCGCATGTTCTTGATCTGATTGGCAAAGTCTTTGACGCACGGGCCGAGGATGGCGCCGTCGGCGTGACCGTCCTTCTGCATAAGGGCCGGATTGTCCTGATCGGGGACACACTGGTTCATGAATGGCCGTCCGACACGGACCTGGCCCTGATCGCCGAGCGGGGAGCGCAGGTGGCGCGCGGGCTTGGCCTGGAGCCCCGGGTTGCGTTCGTGAGCTTCTCGACCTTTGGGTATCCGGTGTCGGAGCGGGCCGAGAAAATGCACCATGCGCCGAAGGTTCTGGACGAAAAGGGCGTTAATTTTGAATATGATGGAGAGATGACAGTGGATGTCGCGCTGAACCCGGCGGTGATGGCGCAGTATCCCTTCACGCGGCTGACGGGGCCTGCCAACGTGCTGGTGGTACCGGCGCGGCATTCGGCCAGTATCAGCGTGAAACTGATGCAGGAAATGGCGGGAGCAACAGTGATCGGGCCGATCCTGACGGGGCTGGATCACCCGGTTCAGATCGCCTCCACGGTCAGCACGGCGAATGACATCCTGAACATGGCGGTGATGGCTGCCTGCGAGATCGGGCGAGGTTGAGGGCGCGCACAACGCGTACACAACCTGTACACACCCCGTACATACGCAGGGCCGCGCGGGCAAAAAAAGGCCCCGGCGGAAACCGGGGCCCCGTTCATGCCTGACGACGGCGGTGGATCAGTCCTTGACCCGGTCCCAGAAGCTTTTGACCCTGTCGAAGAAACCCGACGCGTTCGGATTGTTTGTCTTCTTCATGCTCTCGTCGAGTTGCCGCATCAGCTCCCGCTGATCACCCGTGAGGTTCACCGGGGTTTCAACCATCAGCTCGATATACATTTCGCCCAGACCGGGGCCGCGCAGGGCGGGCATCCCTTTTCCGCGCAGGCGCATTTGCCGCCCGGATTGCGAGCCTTCCGGCACCCGCACACGAGAGCGACCGCCGTCGATCGTCGGCACCTCGATCTCGCCACCGAGGGCGGCGGAGACCATGGAGACCGGGACGCGGCAGAACAGGTCCATCCCGTCCCGCTGGAACAGGGCGTGGTCCTTGACCTCCACGAAGATGTAGAGATCGCCTGCAGGGCCTCCGCGCAGGCCCGCTTCGCCCTCGCCCGACAGCCGGATGCGCGTGCCGGTTTCGACGCCGGCGGGGATGTTCACGCTGAGCGCGCGTTCCTTTTCCTGGCGACCGGCACCGCCGCAGGTGCGGCAGGGGTTCTTGACGATCTGGCCGATGCCCGCGCACGTCGGGCAGGTGCGTTCGACGGTGAAGAAGCCCTGTTGCGCCCGCACCTTGCCCATGCCCGAACAGGTCGGGCAGGTCGTGGGTTCCGCGCCCGCTTCCGAGCCGGTGCCCTTGCACGATCCGCAGGCGACGGACGTCGGCACCGTGATCTGCTTGGTCAGACCCGAATATGCCTCTTCGAGCGTGATCGAGAGGTTGTAGCGCAGGTCCGAGCCGCGGCTGGCACGATTGCCCCCGCCGCCAGCGCGTCCGCGTTGGCCGCCCATGAAATCGCCAAACAGGTCTTCGAACACGTCCGAGAAGGCCGAGGCGCAATCGC
>CAZTUG010000003.1:87245-90777 GCA_964615955.1 uncultured Roseicyclus sp. | reverse complement strand
GATGCCCATCGCCACCCAGAACGCGGTGCGCGCGTTCAGAAACAGAAACAGCCGCGCCACCACCAGGACCAGCCCCAGGGCGGCGTTCTCCATCAGGATGTTCAGTCTCCCCGAGATCGCCTCGGATCGCGTGTTTATCAGGTCGATCCGGGTGCCTGCGGGCAACGTCGCCTGCAAGCTGGCGGCGACCTCTTCGACCTGCGCCTGGATCGCGAGCGCGTCGCCGGATTCGGTCCGGTCCACGCGGATTGTTATCGCCGGGTCATCGCCCACGAAATAGGCCCGTTCGCGGTCGATCCCGTTGACCTCGATGCGCGCCACGTCCCCGATCGACAGGACCGATCCGTCCGGGTTGATGCGCAGGATCAGCGCGGCGATGGCCTCGGCGCTGCGGGCCGCGGACCCGGTGCGGATGCGCGCATTGGCGGCATCCACGTCGCCCGCCGGGGCGGTGTCGGCAGCGGCGGCAATGACGGCCGCGATCTCGGCCATGGACACGTCATAACGGATCAGGTTGGCCGAGGGGACGATCACCACGGTCTCGGGCGCGGCGATCCCCCGGATCGTCGTGTCGGTCACGCCCGCATCGAACAGGCGCGCCACCATCTCGTCGGCGAAACGGCCGATCTGTTCTGTTGCCACCGGGCCGGTGATGACGATATCGGTCACCCGGTCGAACCAGTTGCCGCGCCGGATGGAGGACTCGTCGGCATCCTCGGGCAGATCGCTGACGGCATCGAGGGCCTGCTGCACCTCGTCCGAAGCGCGTGACATGTCCCAGCCGGGCGCGAATGTCAGGTCGATGGAGGCACGCCCCTCGCGGCTGGAAGCTTCGGACCCGGTGACGCCGGGCACCAGCAAAAGCGCCGGTTCCAGCACGGCGACGATGGCGGTGTCCACATCCTCGGCCCCCGCTCCGTCCCATGTCATCACCACCTCGATGTCGTCCGAGACCACGTCGGGGAAGAACTGCGCGCGCATCTGCGGCAGCGCGGCCAGGCCCGCGACGACCATGATCACCAGCACAAGGTTCGCGGCGGTGCGGTGGCGGGTGAAGTAGCTGATCAGGCCGCCCGCAGAGGGGGGAAGGTCGCGCATCGCCATGGCTCAGCTGCCCATCCGCGCTTCCAGACGCGTGACCATGGCGGTCGGCACCTCTTCCTCGGCCAATTGGCGCAACATGCGTTCGCGCACGTCGGCCGGTATGAAGGTGTTGCTTTCGACGAAGGCGATCAGGCGCGCGCGGCGCTCCGGTTCCAACGCGATGGTTTGCGGCTCCTCCGGCGCGTCGCCGGTCCGCGGGCGCACCGGGTTCACGCGGATGCCGTCGCCCAGCACCGGTGTGCGGGCAAGGACCACTTCACGGTCCTGCAAACCTGGCCCCCGGATCAGCACGTCGTCGCCCTGCCGCCGCATCAATTCGACCTCCACGGCCTCCAGCACATTGTCGTCGCCCAGCACGAGGATGCGCCCGTCCGAGCCGTAGGCGCTGGCCGGCAGGCGGGCGACAAGGGGCAGCGACGGCTCATCCACCTCCACGCGGACGAAGTCGCCCACGCGAAGCCCGCGCGGGGCGTCGATGCGCGCGAACAGAAGGCGGCCCGATTGGCCCTCCTCCACGGCGCCGGACTCGCGCGTCAGCGTGGCATCGGCGGCCACGTCCATCCCGAACACGTCCAGCACGACGCGGACCGGCTGTTGCGGCAGGCGGCCATCGGCATCGAGCAGGCGGATATATTGCGCGGTGGAGATGCGGAACGCGACTTCCAGCGCCTCGGCGTCGATCAGCGCGGCAAGGCGCTCGTTGCGGTTCACCAGACGGCCCGCGGCCACGTCCACTTCGGTCAGCACGCCATCGAATTCGGCGCGCAATTCGGTGCGCGCCAGCATCCGCTCGGCCTCGGCAAGGGCGATGCGCCGTCGCTCCAGCGCGGTGCCTGCCGAATCGAGCCGCGCCTCCGCCTGCGCCAGCGCGCGTCGCTGCGACAGGATCTGCTGGGTCGCGGTCGCCTCGGCCAGTTCGGCGGTTTCCACCGCGGCAGTCGACCCGACACCCCGCTCGGCCAGATCCTGCGCCCGTTGCAGGGCGCGGGCGCGCAATTCGGCCTGCATGCGGGCGGCCTCCACCTCTTCAAGCGCCAGTTCCAGCGCGCGGGTGGCCTCGGCCAACTCGTTCTCGGCGTCCTGAAGGTCGGCGCTGGCAGTGTCACGGGCCGATTGCGCCTCGGCCGGGTCGATGCGCAGCAGAAGCTGGCCGGCGGTGACGGCGCCGCCATCCTCGAACCCTTCGGCCAGTTCGATCACCGTGCCTTCCGCCGGGGCGCGCAATTCCAGCGTGCGGCGCGACCGGATTTGCCCGAACGCCGTCAGGATCGGGGTTTCCGGCCCGAACACCATCGGCAAGACCTCGGCGGCAAAGACCCGCTCGCGCACCTGCGGCGAGCGCCCGTCATCGGCCCACCGGGTCTGCAATGCGCCATAGGTCGTGTATCCGGCCAGCGCCAGCAAACCGACGCAAACGGCGGTCAGGAACAATCCGATCAGGGCTCGACCGAGAAACCGCATGGGGCCTCCTTCGACGCATCGCAACAGGGGCTGTCATGTAGCAGGCAATTGCCCGACGTCCACGACCACCCATCCATACACGCACGGGTCTGTCACGTCCGTCACTTCCGTCGCTTGTGTTCGTCCAGACGCGGCATGATCTCGATGAAGTTGCAAGGAAGATGCCTGTAATCAAGCTGTTTGCACAGAATTTCATCCCAGGCATCCGTGCAGGCCCCCCGGCTTCCGGGCAGCGCGAACAGGTAGGTGCCGTTCGCAACCCCTCCGGTGGCGCGCGACTGCACGGCCGATGTGCCGATCTTCGCCATGGAAACATGGGTGAAAACTATGCCGAAGGCCTCGATCTCCTTCTCGTAGACGTCGCGATGCGCCTCCACCGTCACATCGCGCCCGGTCAGGCCGGTGCCACCGGTGGTCAGGATCACATCTATGTCAGGATCGGCGCACCATCGGCGCAACTGCCCGGCAATGGCGTCGCGGTCGTCGCGCAGGATGTGACGCGCGGCAAGGCTGTGGCCCGCCTCGGTGAGGCGGCTGACCAACAGGTCGCCCGAACTGTCCTCGGCCAGCGTCCGCGTGTCGCTGACCGCCAGCACGGCGATGCGGCAGGGGATGAACGGGCGGGTCTCGTCGATACGGGTCATGGGCGGGCGGCCTCCCAGCCGATGCGCAGGGCAAGGGTGCCGAAAATACCGGCCGACAGGGTGCGCAGGCCCCGCTCGGCGCGCGAATTGCGCCGGATGCGTTTGCCGATCCGGCCCGCGAAGATGCCGACCAGCCCGTTGATGACGAAACCGCCGACCGAAAGGACGCCGCCGAAGACCAGGAATTGCGGCAGGACGGGCGCGTCCGGCGTGATGAATTGCGGCACGAAGGCGAGGATGAACAGGATCACCTTGGGGTTCGACAGGTTCACCAGCATCCCGTCGCGGAACGCGCGCGACGGGCGTGCGGGCGGCAGGTCGCC